>NZ_JAGPYA010000079.1:0-25087 GCF_018070245.1 Micromonospora sp. M61
GGGCCACGGTCAGCGCGGAGACCTGGGCGGCGTAGTAGTAGGGCTCGTCGTCCCAGGTCCAGTCGGGGCCGAGCCGGGTGCGGTCGTAGCGGGTGTCGTCGGCGATCAGGTTGCCGGCGACCACCCGTACGCCGTCGGCGGCGACCTGCGCGGCGAGCGCGTCGTAATCGGCGGCGAGCATGGTCGGGTCACCGCCACCGCGCAGGTAGAGGTTGCCGGAGAGCAGGCCGGCGCGGCGCTTGCCGCTGGTGCGCACGTCGGTGGTGAAGCGGTGCCCCGGGCCGAGCAGCTCCAGGGCCGCCGTCGAGGTCATCAGCTTGGTGTTGGAGGCCGGGACCAGCCGGCGGTCACCGTTGCGGTCGTAGAGTGTCTGTCCCGTGCCGGTGTCGACCACGACCACCGACGCCTGAGCGCCGGCGAGTCGGGTGTCGGCCAGGATCGTGTCGATGGTGGCGTGCAGCCGGGTCGTCGCGGGGGTGGGCGACTCGGCCGTGGCACCGGGCGCGCCGACGGTGGCCACGGTGGCGACCAGCGTGAGCAGCGCGAGGGCTCGGGGAAAGTGACGGCGATGCATGCGCTGATGCTGCCACGAAGGTAATCGCCGGAGAAGAGCAGCGCGCGAAAGTTACTGCCACGTGAGCTACGTCGGCCGGCCGACCGACTTCTCGTGCCCACCCCAGTAGTGCCGCTGCGCCCCCATCACCATTGGAGCGACCAGGGCGGCGAGCGCACCGCCGAGCAGCGGGAAGACGATGAACACCCAGAGCTGTCGCAGGGCCACACCGCCCTCGAAGACCGCCGGGCCGAACGCTCGGGCCGGGTTGACCGCGGCGCCGGTGAGCGTCACGCCCACGAGTTGGGTGGCGGCGAGGGCTAGCCCGATGGCCGCCCCGGCGGTCCCCGGATTTTCGCTTCGGCTGGTCACCACCAGGACGACCAGGACGAAGAGGAAGGTCAGCACGATCTCCAGCACCGCCGCGCCGCCCCGGTTGATGTGCGCGCCGTACCCGTTCGAGCCCAGTGCACCGGTCTGGTCTGCGACGTCGCCCCAGCGGGTCAGCCCCCAGAGCAGGAAGGCGGCCACCGTCGCGCCGACGAACTGCGCGATCCAGTACGCGATCGCACCGACCACCGAGATCTTGCCGGACAGCAGCACACCGAGCGTCACCGCCGGGTTGACGTGACTGCCGGAGAGTGGGCCGATCGTGTAGACGAGGGCGAGCATCACGAAGCCGAAGGCCAACGCGACCACCACCACGCCGCCCTGAACCCGCGCGGCCACCGCGCTGCCCACTCCGAAGAAGACCAGCAGCAGGGTGCCGAGAAACTCTGCCGCGTACCGACGGAAGTCGCTCATTCGCTCAGCGTAAGCGCAGGTCAGGTGGCAGTCGCCGGAATGGCGGTCTGTGATCGGCGCGACGGTCGAAAGCGGGCACAGCGGCGCCGGGCGCAGTGTTGTACACCGCGTGGACACCCACTCCGCGGACGTCGTGGTGATCGGCGCCGGTCAGGCCGGCCTGAGCGCCGGCTACCACCTGCGCCGGACCGGCTTCCCGCCCGGCAGCGGCTTCGTCATCCTCGACGGCGACGACGGGCCGGGCGGGGCCTGGCAGCACCGCTGGCCCACGCTGGTCTTCGACCGGGTGCACGGCTTCCACGACCTGCCCGGGCTGCCGCTCCCGCCCGCCGAGCCCAAGCGCCCGGCGGCCGAGCAGGTGAGCGCCTACTTCGCCGCGTACGAGAGGGCATTCGAGCTGCCGGTGCGACGGCCGGTGCGGGTACGTGCGGTGCGCTCCCGGCCGGACGGCCGGCTGGACGTGGAGACCGACCAGGACCGGTGGATCGCCCGGGCGCTGATCAACGCGACCGGCACGTGGACCCGGCCGTTCTGGCCGCACTACCCGGGTCGGTCGTCGTTTCGCGGCCGGCAGTTGCACACCGCCGACTACCGGGGCCCGACCGAGTTCGGCGGCCTGCGGGTCGTGGTCGTCGGTGGCGGGACCTCCGCCGTGCAACTGCTCGGCGAGGTGTCCACCGTCGCGGCGGCCACCACCTGGGTCACCCGCCGGCCGCCGGAGTTCCGCGACGAGGAGTTCGGCGCGGAGCTGGGCCGTGCCGCTGTCGCCCGGGTGGACGAGGCGGTCCGGGCCGGCCGCCCGCCGGGCAGCGTGGTGGGCGTGACCGGGCTGCCGGTCACCCCGGAGGTACGCCGGTTGCGTGAGCGGGGCGTCCTCGACCGGCTACCCGTGTTCGACCGGATCACACCCGACGGGGTGGCCTGGGCGGACGGCCGACACGTGTCGGCGGACGTGATCCTGTGGTGCACCGGCTTCCGCGCCGCCATCGACCATCTTGCCCCGCTGGGCCTGCGCGCGCCGGGCGGCGGTATCACGATGGACGGCACCCGGGTGGTCGCCGACGAGCGCGTTCACCTGGTCGGGTACGGCCCCTCGGCCAGCACGATCGGCGCCAACCGGGCCGGCCGCGCGGCGGTCAACGAGATTCGCGCCCTGCTGGCCCCGGCCCCCGCTCTCGACTGACCTGGCTCTATTTGACGGATCGCCGACCAGCGGGCACGGTGGAGGTGACGGGGCCGTCAGCTGCCCCGATCCGATGCGACGGCGATGACCGCTCGCCCCTCCTGTCGCCTCCCACGTGTGCTCGTACGCGGGCCGACTGTCCGGTCTGCCCGTCATCCGACCGCGAGCCGAGAATCCACGAGGAGTTCCGCTCATGCTCACCATGACCGATAACGCTGTGCTCGTCATCCGTGACCTCGCCAACCAGCAGGACGTCGCCCAGGACGGCGGGGTCCGCATCGCCGCCGACACCGAGGCGGGTTCGCTCACCGTGGAGTTGGTGCCCGAGCCGGCGCAGGGCGACCGTGTGGTCGACAACCAGGGTGCCCGGATCTTCCTGGACGAGGATGCCGCCGAGCTGCTCGGCGACGCGTCGGTGGACGCCACCGTCGACGACGAGGGCATCATCCAGTTCGGCTTCACCGAGAGGCAGTAACAGGGCTTCACCGAGGCGTTCGCCCCCGCTGCGGCGGACCCGGCCGGGGACGCCAGCTCGGCGCGATGTCGTCGTCCGGGCGGAGGGCGTCTTCGTCGGCTCCGGCATCTTCAAGGCCGGCAACCCGGCGCGACAGCGTCGCGAGCACGTACGCCAGGTGGTGGGAGGTGCTCCACGCCGCCCAGTTGGCGGCCGAGCCGGCGCCGGCGCCCCGACGGGCCCGGCGCAGCAGCTCGTGGTCGCCCCAGGAGAAGGCCGCGCCGGTGCTCGGCCAGTGCGGCGCGGACACCAGCGTGCGGCACAGGTCGGCGAACCGTTCCTCGCTGCGGCCACCTCGCCGCGCCCAGCGGTAGACCCACCAGCTGCCGTCGTCGGTGTATCGCACCGTCGGCAGCCGGTCACCGGGGTCGCCGGTGCCGGGCACGGCCGGGTGGACCCCGTAGTCGCCGTAGTCGACGCCGACGTCGGCCAGTCGTTGCCAGAGCTGCCAGTCCCAGCGGTCGAGCCGGATCGGCTCGTCGGTGGGTAGCCGGGACAACGTCGGTGGCATCCCGCCCGCCGCCACCGTCACGGACCGCCAGGCGTGCCGGCGCGCCCAGTCCAGCAGGCGACGCACCCGAGGCTCGGCTGACCGCACATCCGCCGGGCAGCACACGTCTCCCGCGTCCACCAGCAGGTCGCACTCCTCGGGGGCGAGGGCGGTGCACCGCCAGACCCGTTCCACGGCGGTCGTGCTCCCGTCCGGCCCGGCCCGGTCCTGACCGGCCCGCAGGCGGACCAGCGCCCGCCGGCCGTGCGTCCGCGCCGCCGCGCCGTGCGCGGCCAGCCGGTGGTCGCTCTCCGCGAGCCCGATCACCGGCATCAGCGGTACGTCCCAACGGCCCAGTTCTGTCGCAGGGGTGTCGGGCAGCGCGCTGACGTCGACGGCCGGCAGGAGTCCGGGCGGTAGCCGGCGGATAGTGTCCATGGTGGACCTGTCGATCGTGCCGATCTCCAGGATCGGGGCGACCAGTGCGGCGGCTGTGGAGTCGAGGTGGCTCAGAGCGTCCAGCTCGCCTCGTCGGCAGGCGAGAATGGGGCGGTAGACCGGTTCCGCCGCCCGGCTCCCGTGGGCGGGCACCATACTTCAATCTAGCCAGGCATGCGCATGTCTCACAGGCCGTGGAGTCGTAATTCGGCTGCTCCGCTGTCGGCTGCGCGACTACGATTTCCCGATGCCCACGCCAGCCCATCGTTACCGCTCCGACGACGAGGACAGCGCCCGGTGGGTCGGATTTCCCTTCCGCGACGGCGACATCGTGATCAGCACCCGCTCCAAGAGCGGCACGACCTGGATGCAGATGATCTGCGCGCTGCTGGTGCTGGGCACCCCGGAGCTGCCGGCGCCGCTGAACGTGCTGTCGCCGTGGCTGGACTGGTTGGCCGAGCCGCAGGACGCGGTGTACGACCGGTTGGCCGCGCAGCCGCACCGGCGGTTCATCAAGACGCACACCCCACTGGACGGGGTGCCACTCGACCCCCGGGTGCACTACGTGGTGGTGGCCCGGCATCCGCTGGACATGGCGGTCTCCCTCTACCACCAGGCCGGCAACCTCGACCGGTTCCGCCTCGCCGAGCTGACCGGCCAGCCCGCCCCTGCCGGGCCGCCGAGAAAGCGCCTCCCGGTGGAGCAGTGGTTGCCGAGCTGGGTCGACCGGGAGGTGGATCCGCGTACCGATCTGGACTCGTTGCCCGGGGTGATGCTGCACCTGCGTGACGCCTGGGCCCGTCGAGACGAGCCGAATGTCGAGTTGGTGCACTACGACGATCTGCTGGCCGATCTGGGTGGTGAGATGCGGCGGCTCGCCGACCGGTGGGGCATCCCGGTCGCCGCCGAGCGTTGGCCGGAGCTGGTCGAGGCGGCCACCTTCGGGCGGATGCGGGAGCGCGCCGACCGGCTCGCCCCGGACACGCTCGGCGTGCTGCGCGACCGCCGTGCCTTCTTCCGCCAGGGCGGCTCGGGCCAGGGGCGCGACCTGCTGGACGCGGCCGCGCGGGCCCGCTACCAGGAGCGGGTCTCGGCGCTGGCCCCACCCGACCTGCTCACCTGGCTGCACCGCTAGGGACGGTCCCCGGCCCCACCCGATCGTGGAGGCGGGGCGGCTCACAAGAGCGCGCGGCGCCGCTCGACCGTGGTCGAGCGTCGCCGCGCTCTGGCCGTCTCCCACCACCGCAGCCGTTCGGCGGTACGCCGGCGGGGACCTGGCTCGACCGGCTGTTCGTGCCGGTCCGCGTTGTCGATCCCCGGTCCGCCCGGATCCAAACCTGCCGACCGTGGGGAATTCCACCATTCGCGAGTCCCGGCGTGGCGCGCCGCAGAACGGGGTATGAGCGTGGGCATGGAACATTTCACGATCGCAACCGTCGCCGAGAAGAGCCCGGATTTCCGGCGGGTGCTGTGGACCGGTGAGCACACCCAGTTGGTCATCATGACCATCCCCGCCGGTGGGGAGATCGGCGAGGAGGTGCACGAGGACATCGACCAGATCCTGACGTTCGTCAGCGGCATCGGTGAGGCTCGCGTTGCCGGCGCCAAGCGGAAGGTCGTCGCGGGGGACCTGGTCGTCGTGCCGGCGGGCACCAAGCACAACTTCGTCAACACCGGCCCCAACCCGCTGGTGCTGTACACGGTCTACGGTCCGCCGGAGCACGCCGACCAGGCCGTACACAAGACCAAGGAGGAGGCCGACGCGGCCGAGGCGGCGGGCAAGGACGAGCCACCGACCGCCTGACCGGCTCGGCGGCGGCCTGATCCGGGCCGCCACGGGTAACCGCGGCGGGTGGAGCAGCAGCCGGCGATCTCCGACTACGGGTTCCTCTCGGACTCCCGCTCGGGTGCCCTGGTCGGCAAGGACGGCTCGATCGACTGGTGGTGCCCGCACCGCTTCGACGGAGCTTCCGTGTTCGGGCGGCTGCTCGACCCGCGCGCCGGGCACTTCAAGCTGGCGCCGGTCGGCGTCGGCGGCCCGGGGTTCCGGGTGGAACGCGCGTACCGGCCGGACACGTTGGTGCTGCGGACGGTGCACCACACGCCGCACGGCAGCGTGGCGGTCACCGATGCCCTGGCCGCCGAGATCGGCGCCCGCGCCCACGAGCTGGGCAGAAACTCACCAGCCGTGCTGATCCGGGTGGTGCAGGGGCTGTCCGGCCGCGTCCGGATGGGCCTGGACTTCGCGCCCCGCCCGGAGTACGGCCTGCTCACGCCGTACCTGCATGAGCAGCCCGACGGTGGGGTGCTGGCCCGCGCGGGCCCGGTGGTGCTGGTGTTGCGCGCCAACGGGCTGCAGCTGCGGGCGGGCCGCGACCGGGTGACCCACGAGTTCGAGGTGTCCGCCGGCCAGGTGGTCGGGATGGACGTGGCCTTCGGCGAGGCCTACGGCGATCCGCCGGTCCGGATGGACCCGGTGGCGATGCTCGCCGAGACCACGCGGGCGTGGGAGGCGTACCGGGAGACGCACGGGTACTCCGGTCGGTATCCCGAGCTGGTGCGGCGCAGCGCGACAGTGCTGACCGGCCTCACGTACGCCCGCAGTGGCGCGGTCGCCGCCGCGCTGACCACGTCGTTGCCGGAGCAGATCGGCGGCGACCGGAACTACGACTACCGCTACTCCTGGCTGCGGGACTTCTCGTTGACGATGCGCGCCCTCTGGGTGGCGGCCTGCCCCGACGAGGCGTCCCGGCTGTTCGCCTGGGCGACCCGCTCGATCGGCCGGATCGGCGACGAACCGGTGCCGGTGCTCTTCGGCGTGGAGGGCGAGCGCGACCTTTCCGAGCACCACTGTCACCACCTGGGCGGATACCGCGACAGCAGGCCGGTCCGCATCGGCAACGACGCCTGGCGGCAGCGACAGCTGGACGTGCCGGGGGAGGTCGTGTCGGCGGTGTGGCGGCTGCGCGACTATCTCGGCGCGACGTTCGAGGAGGAGTTGCGGGAGATGGTGCTCGGGCTGACCGAGCAGGTGGCGGCGACGTGGCACCTGCCGGACCAGGGCATCTGGGAGACCCGGGACGAGGAGCGGCACTACCTGTCGTCGAAGGTGTCCTGCTGGCTGACGATGGACCGGGCGGTGGGGCTCGCCGACCGACTCGGAGATCGGGCCGACCCTGGTCGTTGGGCCCGTGTGCGCGACGAGATCCACGACACCGTGCTGCGCGAGGGGTGGAACGACCGGATCGGGGCGTTCACCGGCGCGTTCGGGTCGGCGGAGTTGGACGCCTCGGTGCTCGCCCTGCCGGTGACGCACTTCCTGCCGGCCACCGACCCGCGGATGCGCTCGACCATCGCGATGGTCGAGCGGGAGTTGGGCACCGAGGAGGGCCTGCTGCGGCGGTGGACGACGGACCCGGCTGGGTTCCTGTTGTGCTCGTTCTGGCTGGTGGAGTGTCTGGTGATGGCAGGTGAGTCGAAGCGGGCCGAGGCGCTGTTCGAGCGGGTGGTCGGGTACGCCAACGACGTGGGCCTGTTCAGCGAGCAGATCGATCTGGCCACCGGTGCGCAGCTCGGCAACATCCCGCAGGCGCTCTCGCACATCGGGCTGATCAATGCGGCGTGGCGGTTGACCAAGCCGGACAGTTACTGATCATCCCGAAATCCTGCAACAGACCTGCAAACGCCAGGCATTGACGTCGATGCGTGCGCAGTCCTAGCCTCGAAGGAGCGGGAAAGCCCTTTCCCAGGGCCTTTGATCCCGCTTCACCCCGCTTCGGTCCGGGCAACCGACGGGGGCGCGCACCGATCCCAGGCAATGGCCGAACGCCGTGCCGACACGTCCCCGAGTGGGCGCCGAGGGATCGCCACCACATGCGTCAAGGAGGACAACTGTGCAGAAGAGACGACTCTCCGGCCGCCGACCACTACTCCTGGCGGTGGGCGCCGGCGTGACCGCGGCAGCCCTCACCGCCGGCATGACCTCGGCCTTCGCGGCCACCGTCTTCAGTGACGACTTCAACGACGGCAACACCTCCGGCTGGTCCAAGTCGGGCGGCACCTGGACGGTCGACGGCTCAGGCGTGCTCAACCAGTCCAACGCCGGCAGTGAACTGGCCCGGCAGTTCGCCGGCCAGACCAGTTGGACCGACTACTCCGTGCAGGCCCGGGTCAGGCCGGCGAGCTTCGGCTTCTCCAGCGCCCTGGTCGGGCTGGCCGCGCGGTCCACCAGCAGCACCAAGATGTACCGGCTGGCCCTGCTCGGCTCCGGTCGGGCCGAGCTCCAAGCGGTCAACGGCAGCAGCGTCACCGCGATCGGCTCGGCGGCGCTGGGCGTCGGCACCGGCACCTGGTACACCCTGCGCATCGAGACCAGCGGCAGCACCATCCGGGGCTTCGTCAACGGCACGCAGATCGCCTCCGGCAGCAACAGCCTTGCCGGCGCGGGCCGCATCGGCCTGGTCACCGCGTACGCCAGCGGCGGCTTCGACGACGTGACTGTCGACTCGTCCGGTGGCGGCACCCCGACCACGCCGCCACCGACCACCACGCCGCCACCGACCACCACTCCGCCGCCGGCTGGCTGGCCGACGCCGACCGGCAGCCAGAAGGTCGACGCCACGATCGCCGTCTCCGGCACGTTCGACGGCGGGCTCAAGCGCTACTACGGCATCGGCGATGGCGGGCAGAGCGAGAGCCAGGACCCGATGTTCGAGCTGGCCGCCGGCGCCACCCTCCGCAACGTGATCATCGGTGCGCCGGCCGGCGACGGCGTGCACTGCGAGGGCAACTGCACCCTGATCAACGTCTGGTGGGAGGACGTCGGCGAGGACGCGGCCACCTTCCGGGGCGGCACCACGTACACGGTCGACGGCGGCGGCGCCCGCTCGGCCAGCGACAAGGTCTTCCAGCACAACGGCTCGGGCACCGTCTACATCAAGAACTTCCGGGTGGAGAACGCCGGGAAGCTCTACCGGGCCTGCGGCAACTGCTCGACGTCGTACCAGCGGCACGTGGTGATCGACAACGTGATCGTCCGGGACACCGACGCGATCGCCGGCATCAACACCAACTGGGGTGACACCGCCCGGTTCAGCCGGATCACCATCATCGGCGACCCGGACCGGGAGACCTCCATCTGCGTCAAGTACAAGGGTGTGCCGAAGGGCAGCGAGCCGACCGAGATCGGCGAGGGCGCCGACGGCGTCAACTGCCTCTACTCACCCTCGGACATCACCTACCAGTAGATCGACACGTCGGCACCCCGCGGACCACCACGTCCGCGGGGTGCCCGCGCGTTCAACCCATCAGGGGTACGCCGGACACGTCGACGGTGTCCGGATACTTCAACCCGGCGCCGGTGTTGAGCACCACCACCCGTTCACCGGCCCGGATCCACCCACCGGCGCGCAGGTGCCGGGCCGCGGTCAGACAGGCCGCCCCCTCCGGGCAGAGCAGCAGCCCCTCCCGGGCGGCGAAGTCCCGAAGGTCGGCCAGGATCTCCGCGTCGTCGACGGCGACGGCCGTGCCGGAAGACTCCCGCAGCGCCGCCAGGATCAGCTCGTCACCCAACGGCGTCGGCACGGTGATGCCGAACGCCACAGTGTGCGCGTCCACCCACGGCTGCGCCCGATCCTCACCGGCGGCGAACGCCCGCACGATCGGCGCGCAGCCGGTCGACTGCACCGCCACCAGCCGGGGCAGCTTGTCGCCGATCCAGCCCAGCTCGCGCAGCTCGTGCAGCGCCTTGTGGATGCCGATCAGGCCGACACCGCCGCCCGTCGGGTAGATGATCACGTCCGGCGCCTGCCAGCCGAGCTGCTCGACGATCTCGTACCCCATCGTCTTCTTGCCCTCGAGCCGGTAGGGCTCGCGCAGCGTGCCGGCGTCGAAGATCGACCCGTTGGACGCGGCGATCAACTCGGCGACCCGCCGACCGGCGTCGCTGATCAGCCCGTCCACCAGGCGCAGGTCGGCGCCGGCGGCGACGCACTCGCGCCGGCAGATGCTCGGCGCGTCCAGCGGCATGACGATGGTCGCGCCCATTCCGGCCCGCGCGGCGTACGTGGCCCAGGCCGACCCGGCGTTGCCGTTGGTGGGCATCGCGATCCGCTCGACGCCCAGCTCACGGGCCCGGCTCACCCCGACCGCCGCCCCGCGCGCCTTGAACGAGCCGGTCGGGATCAACCCCTCGTCCTTGACCATCAGGTCCGTGATGCCGATCTCGGCGCCGTACGCCGGGGTGCGCAGCAGCGGCGTCCAGCCCTCGCCGAGCGTCGTGACGTGCCGCGGGTCGGCGACCGGCAGCAGCTCCCGGTAGCGCCACAGGTCGGCCGGGCGCAGCGGAAAACGTTCCGGGGTGACCGCCTTCGCCACCGCCGGCAGGTCATAGCGGGCGAGCAGCGGGGAACCGCACTCGCAGAGGTTCTGCAACACCTCGGCGGCGTGCTCCTTGCCGCAGCGCGGGCAGTCCAGGTGGGTCAGGTACACGTCGCTCCTCGCCGTCACACCGCGTCGACGCTCAGCCAGCGTCGACTGCGCCGCCCCGGCTCGTAGACCGAGTCCAGCCGCTTGGCGACCACGCCCGGCAGCTCCTGCTCCTGCCCGGCGCGCAGGGCCTCGTCGCCCGCGCCGGGGAACCACGGCGGAGTCTGCCAGTGCGCACCGGCCAGGGCCAGCCCATCGAGCAGCTCCCGGCGTTGCGCGTACGGCACGTCGACGCTGCTGACGCCCTCCAGCCAGAGCAGGTCGACGATCAGGTACTGCGCGCCTGCGGGAACCCGGCTGCCCGTGCTCTGGCGGACCGGACGCACCCGGCCGGCACCGTCGATGCGCACCAGCACACCATCGAGCACCGCCTCGGTGGGCGCGAGCGCCTCGGCCATCGCCCGCAGCCACGGATAGCCGCCGGTGATGTCCTCGTCGGTCTCGGAGAGCAACCGCAGCCGCCCGCCGGAGACGTACGCCATCGCCCGGACCCCGTCCCAGCGCAGCTCGTACCCCCAGGCGGCGCGGTCGCGGGGAAGCCTGGCGGCCGGCGTGGCGTGCATCGGGCGGACCAGGTCGGGCATCGGTGTCCAACCCGGCGGCGCCGCGTCGGTGCGTCGGACCATCCAGTCCCGGCCGCCGGTGGCGAACAGGACGTAGCGACCGGCGGTCCGCTCACCGGCGAGCGTCACGATCACCTCGTCGTCGCGCCACTTCTCGCACCGGTAGGTGCCCTGGTCGTGGATCAGCATCCGGCCCCCGCCGTACTCGCCAGCGGGGATCTCGCCGGAGAAGTCGAGGTATTCCATCGGGTGGTCCTCGGTGTGCACGGCGAGGTGGTTGCGGCCGGGGTCGCGGGGGAGGCCACGCGGTACCGCCCAGGAGGCCAGCACCCCCTCGTGCTCCAGGCGCAGGTCCCAGTGCAGGCTGCGGGCGTGGTGCTGCTGGATGACGAAGCGGCCGGCGTCGGTGTCGGTGCGGGCCGCCGTGGGGCTCTGCTCCGGCACCGGCTCCGGCGTACGGGCAGCGTCCCGTCGTCGCCGGTACTCCTCCAGCCGGTCGCTCACACCCGCATTCTCCGGTAAACCGGACCACCGCGCTGGATGCCGGAGTGTCCGGTTCGCTCGGCGGCCGGGGGCGCGGCGGGGTAGAACGGACCTCATGGACCACACCGACCAGCCCACCGCCCTGCTCCCCGGTGACGTGCGGATGCCCCTGCTCGGCTTCGGCACCTGGCAGGCCACCGGCCAGGCGGGTTACGACGCCGTGCTGGCCGCGCTCGACACCGGCTACCGGCACCTCGACACCGCCACCATGTACGGCAACGAGCGCGAGGTCGGCCGGGCGGTGCGCGAGAGCGGGCTGCGCCGGGAGGATGTCTTCATCACCACCAAGCTCCCGCCGGACCGGGTGGGCCGGGAGCGCGCGACGTTGGAGGCCAGCCTGGAGGCGCTCGGCGTCGACCAGGTGGACCTCTGGTTGATCCACTGGCCGCCGTCGTCGGCCGCGGACAGCATCCCGATGTGGCGGGAGATGCTCGCCGCCCGGGACGAGAACCTCGTCCGGGCGGTCGGGGTGAGCAACTACAGCACCGGGGAGATCGACGAGCTGATCCAGTCCACCGAGGAGAACCCGGCGGTCAACCAGATCCGGTGGAGCCCGTCGCTGTACGACCGGCAGCGGCACGCCGAGCACCGGGAC
Organism: Micromonospora sp. M61; assembly: GCF_018070245.1. NCBI lineage: Bacteria > Bacillati > Actinomycetota > Actinomycetes > Micromonosporales > Micromonosporaceae > Micromonospora > Micromonospora sp. M61. Next base: position 12,170 of record NZ_JAGPYA010000079.1, read on the forward strand.
CGGGGCGTGGTGCTGGAGGGCTACAGCCCGTTCAAGACCAGCGACCTGAGCGACCCGGTGCTGACCAGGATCGCCGCCGCGCACGGTGTCTCCCCGGCTCAGGTGGTGCTGCGCTGGCACATCGACCACGAGATCGTGGTGATCCCGAAGTCGGTGACCCCGGAGCGGATCACCGCGAACTTCGACGTCTTCCACTTTTCGCTGACGGCGGAGGAGATGCGCGACATCGACGCCCTCGGCGAGGTCTGAACCGGCGGTTTCCTTCACTCCGTGACTCGGCAATGAAGGGTATCGACATCGACGTACGTGACGGTATAGCGTCCCGTCATCACGATCGTCGATCCGTTCGTGTCCCCCTGTCGCTGGAGGATCGCCATGGCCCGCACACCGTCCATCCGTCTGCACCGCCGAGGGGTGCTCGGCATCCCCGCCCTGGTGGTCGCCGCACTGACAGTCGTCGCACGACCCGCCCCGGCCAGCGCCGCGCCGAAGGCCGAGTGCCTCGCCGACCTGCTCCAGGACGCCTGATGGCCACCATTCCCTGGCTCGTGGACGTGCTGCGCGGTGCCGGGGTCCAGGTCGTCGTCGAGGGCGACTGGCTCAACCGGATGCGGCCCGGTTCCTTCGACCCGATCGGGGTGCTCTGGCACCACACTGCCGCGACCTCCAGCGCCAGCAACCCGCACCCGGCGCTCGGCATCTGCATCAACGGCCGGTCGGATCTGGCCGGCCCGCTCTGCCAAGCGCTCGTCGACTACAACGGTGTCTTCCACGTCATCTCCGCCGGCCGCTGCAACCACGCCGGGACCAGCGGCGGCAGCGGGCCGATCCCGGCCGGGGACGGCAACACCCTGATGATCGGGTGGGAGATCGACTACAACGGCGTCAACCAGGAGATGACCGCCGCGCAGTACAACGCGTCGATCGCGGCCACCGCCGCCGTGCTCACCCGGCTGGGCCGGGACAGCAGCTACGCCCGGGGGCACCGGGAGACCAGCACCAGCGGCAAGATCGACCCGTCCTTCATCGACCTGAACGTCATGCGCGCCGACGTGGCGGCGAAGATGTCGGGCGGCGGGAACCCCCCGGCGTGGTCCTCCATCGTGGACAACACCACCTCCGGTCGGTTCACCGCCAGCGCCAACTGGGGTGTGTCGACGTACTCCGGGCAGCGGTACGGCGCCGACTACCGCTACGCGGAACCCGTCGCGGCCAGCGACGTCGCCTGGTACAGGTTCAACGTCCCGGCGACGGCCAACTACCGCGTCGATGCGTGGTGGCCGGCGACCTCCGGCTACAACGGTGCCACCCCGTACGTCGTCGCCACCACCACCGGCAACCGGACGATCATCGTCGACCAGCGGGCCACCGGTGGCCAGTGGCGGTCCCTCGGCACGTTCACGCTGCCGGCCGGCGACGCCAACCGGGTGGGCGTGAGCCGGTGGAGCAGCGCGACGGGCCTCATCGTCGCCGACGCCGTACGCCTCACCCGGGTCTGACCGGCTCCTGGCTTGATCGACTCGGCTTCGGTGAAGTCGGGGTGTCCCCGTCGTGAGGATGCCCCGACTTCCCGGAACCGGGGTCGATCGAGCGCGGCTGATGCGGAGGCTTCAGCGCGGAAAGGGAATGTCCTCCGATCGCCTGAGAACGTGCGGTAGCTCCTCCTGGCCACGATGATGATCGTTGATGGGTCTCGGCCCCAGCACTCCTTCTCGTTCTCTCGGGAAGCGGCGGATATGCCGGGATGCCCGGCGCTCGACCTGCGGTGGCTGCGGGCATCCTGGCAGGTCGGGATGGCTGGCACCGTCGGTTGTCAATCTGTTGGAGCGGTCGATTCGACGCGTATCCGATTGGCGCCAGGCTGCTTTTCGCCGCCGCAGTCGCCGGGTTCGACGGTGCGTCGAACAGCGCCCCCCGAGTGTCGAACGAGCTGCGCTGTGGGTGGCATTTCTGCTGTCCGGGCGGCAATTTTCAGCGCCCGAATTCCCGCGATATTGCGCTTGACCAGGGTTCGCTGGACCGCTCCCGGCGCATCCGCTTTGAGCAGGGAAGACTCCGCTCCGTGATCGTCGCCGACGAAATATGGCGATTGTCGGTTTCCTCCTCACTGTTTGTGACGCTACTTGTGCGTAGAGCGGGCTTGTACCTACAGTCCCGATCGATATCTGAAAACACACGGGGGAGGGTTCGTGGCAGGTCGAAAGACTGCCACCGTTCGTTCATGCCTTGCGGCAGGTGTTGCCGTGCTGACGGCGGTCGCATTGGCTGGCATATCGGGCGAACCGGCGGAGTATCTCGCCGCCGGACCTGATGGCGTAACGGGTGGCGTAGAAAACAGGTCCGACGAGGCGATGTCCGTACGGACAGCCCGCAAGACCGGCAAACCGGTGCAGGTCAAGAGCCTCACCTCCGAGACCACCGAGGTGTTCGCCCTGCCCGACGGGCAGTTCCGGGCGGAGCTGTCCCTCGGGCCGACCCGGGTCCGCCGTGACGGCGGCTGGGTCCCGGTCGATCTGACCCTTCACCGCGCCGCCGACGGCACGGTCCGTCCCGCGGCGCATCCCTACGACCTGTCGATCTCCGGCCCGCAACCGGACGGCACCCACGAGCTGGCAGCCGTGGGCAAGGGCGACGACCGGGTGGCCGTCACCTGGGCTGGAGCGTTGCCGGAGCCGCAACTGCGCGAGGACCGGGCGACCTATGTGAACGCCCTGCCCGACGTCGACCTCGTCGTACGGGCGAGCCGGAACGGCCTCGAAACCCTGTTCGTGGTCAAGAGCCCCGCTGCCCTGAGCCGGGTCGCGACGCTGACGCTGCCGCTGACCGGCCGCAACGTCGCGGAGACCCAGCGCGGCGTGGGCGGCGACACCACCATCAGGGACGCGACGGGTCGCGCCATTGCGACGACCCCGGCCCTGATGATGTGGGACGCGCGGGTCGACGCCCAGGGTGCACCCGTCAACAAGGTGCCGGTCACCTCCACCGTGGCGAAGGTCGCCAAGACCGCCGCGGGAAGTGGCATCGCACTGACCCTCACGCCGGACCAGAAGTGGCTCAAGGCGCCGGAGCGGCAGTACCCGATCACCATCGACCCGCAGATCAACCCGCTCTCCACCACCTTCGACACCTTCGTGCAGGCCAACGAGAGCGTCGACCGTGGCGGCGAGGCAGATCTACGGCTCGGCAAGCTGGGCCCGACCGGCCCGATCACCCGGACGTTCGCCCGCTGGGACACCACCGCCCTGGTCGGCAAGCAGATCAACACGGCGACCATCTCGCTGTGGAACTGGTGGTCCGTGCAGTGCGCCGGGCGGTCCTGGGAACTCTGGACCACAGGCTCGATCTCCGACGGCATCGTGTGGAGCAACCAACCGGCCTGGAACTACCAGGAGAAGGTGACCACGGCGTCGGCCGGCTTCGACAGCAGCTGTGACGACAACTGGGTCGGCGTGGCTGCCACCAGCTTCTTCCAGCGGGCGGCCAACGCGGGCGACACCCGCGCGGACATGGGCCTGCGGGCGACCGACGAGACCGACTCGACGTCGTTCAAGCAGTTCCGGTCCCGCAACTACTCCGGCACCTCCGAAGTGCCGAAGGCAAGCGTCACCTACAACTCGTACCCGACGGTGACCGCGAGGGCGACCGTGCCGGCCACCAGCTGCGTCACCGGCTCCGCCCGCCCCACTGTCAACACGGTGACGCCGCAGCTCAAGGCCACCGTCTCCGACGCGGATGCGACCGCCATGACGGTCGCCTTCGAGTGGTGGGCGATGAACGCCGACACGCCGCTCGGGTCGGCTGTCCTTAGCGGAGTCGGCAACGGGGCCACCGCCGCGACCACAGTCCCGGCCGGCGCCTTCGTCGACGGTGGCATCTACCGCTGGCGGGTCAAGGCATCTGACGGCGTGACCGGCAGCGACAGTTGGTCCTCGTTCTGCGAGATGCAGGTCTACACCACTGTTGCACCGGTGGCCGGCTGCACCAACGGCACGGAGAGTGACTTCAACGGCGACGGCGTCGCCGATGTCGCGATCGCCGACCCCGAGGCCACGGTGAACAGCCAGATCCGCGCCGGGCAGGTGCACGTCAGCTATGGCGGCGGCTCCACTGTGCAGACCCTGCAGGAGGGCGTCGACAAGGTGCCCGGAGCGCCCGAGCCGGGTGACCGCTTCGGCACCTCGATCTCCTCGTACGACGCCAACAACGACGGCTGCACCGACCTCGCGGTGGGTGTCCCGTATCAGGATGTCAACGGCCTGCAGGACGCCGGCGTCGTGCTCGTCCTGCTCGGCTCACCGGCGGGACTGGCCAAGGGCCCGAACTCCCTGACCTACCACCAGGACGTCACCAACGTGCCGGACGCCGCCGAAGCCTTCGACTGGTTCGGCTACGCGGTCGCCGGCAGCCAGACAGCCAGTGGCCAGCCGTACCTGGTCATCGGTGCGCCCGGCGAAGCACTCGCCAACCCCGTCACCGGCATCGTCCACTACCTCCGGGGCAACGTGAACGTGGCGCTCAGCCAGGGCGCCGGCCTTCCCGGAGCAGCCGAGATCGATGACCGCACCGGGTACGCGGTGGCCGCATCCAAGTACCACTGGGGCGTCAGCTCGCCGGGTGAGGCGATCGGCACCGAGGTGTTCGCCGGCGCGGTGAACGTCTTCAGCCACACGCTGACCAGTGGGCTGCCCACGCTCGCCGCCGAACTCAACCAGGACAAGACGACGGGGTCGGGCAAAGCCGAGGCCAACGACAACTTCGGTAAGTCGATCGCCATCGCGCCCTATCGACCGGTCGGTTCAGCGCAGGGCACCCCGGATTCGCTTGTGGCTGTCGGCGCGCCGGGTGAGGACGACGAGATCCGTCGGCCAGACGTAGCGCATGCGGACGTCGGCCAGGCAGAGGTCTACCACGTCACCGCCGCCAACACCTCTGAGCGGGTCGAGTTGATCACGTCCGAACCACTGACACCAACCCAGCTGAGCCCCGGCGACTACCTGGGCGAGAAGGTCCTGGTGGTCAACACGAACCCGGCGGTCGAGAGCACCAGTTCGACGATGTTCCTCGCGGTCGGCATTCCCGGCAGGGACGGTTCCGCCCCAACCGAGGACGGGTCCGTCGTCACACGTGACTCCGGTCAGGTATGGGTTCTGCCCGCGGTGGACAGCTGGCCCCACGAGCCGGTGAGAATCGCGCGAAACGGGGTGAGCCCGCCGGGCTACCCGAGGCCGGCCGAGATCATCGGCACCTCGCTCGGGGCCACCTCGAAGCGGCTCCTGGTGGCGACCCCGTACGGCACCGACGCCGTCTACGGCTTCACATGGTCGAACCTGGCCGGCGGGTCGGCAACGCCCACCGAGACCTGGCAGCCCGGCGTGAACGGCTTCCCGGCCAACGTGAGCACGTTCGGGGCGGCGGTCAACTGATGAAGAACATGAATTGGCGCAGTTCAACGGGGGAGGACCTGACGGTGATCCGTCGTACCAGAAAGCGGGGTCGGCTCTTCACGCTCGGCCTCACAGTGGGCCTCGCCGGCCTGCTGGCCGGCACCGCCTACGTGGCCGCTCCCGAGCCGGCCCCGCCGACCGCGCCGGTGGCCGCCGTCGAGACCGATCCGGTCCGGGACACCGAAGCCGAGGCGCTCGTCGCGGCGGTGGACCTCAATCAGCCCGTCGAGGTGCTCGCCCAGCGCGGCGAATACCGGGACGTCTTCGCCCAGCCGGACGGCACGCTCATCGCCAACGAGTACAACCAGGCGGTGCGGGTTCTTCGGGGTGGCACCTGGGTGCCGGCCAACGCGGCGCTCGTCGCACAGGCGGACGGGACGATCACGCCGACCGCGGCGCTGCTCGACATGCGGTTGTCCGGCGGAGGCACCACGCCCCTCATGGTGGTCCAGCGCGACTTCCGGGTCATGACGCTCACCTGGCCCCACGCACTGCCCACCCCGACCATCTCCGGTGACCAAGCCACCTACCCCGAGGTATTTCCCGACGTCGACCTGGTCGCCAACGTCACGGTCGAGGGCTTCTCGCACGTGCTGGTGCTGAAGACCCCCGAGGCCGCAAATCTGCCTGAGCTGAGGGATCTCCGGCTGGGGGTGACTGGCGAAGGGCTCGACATCGAGGAGACCGAGGAAGGTGGCGTGGTCGCGCTCGACCCCGCGACCGGCAACCCGGTGTTCGAGGCCGACGCTCCGACCATGTGGGACAGCGGCAACCAGGAGGGCGGCGGTGAGGCCCAGCAGAGGACCGCTGCGGCCGAGCCCACGGACCCGAACGACGCTTCGGCCCGGGGGCCGGGCGAGGACTCGCGGGTGGGACAGGTCGGCCTCAAATACACCCAGGGAACGCTGAACCTCACGCCGGACGCGGCGATGCTCGCCAACCCGGACACCACCTACCCGGTGTACGTGGACCCGGTGTGGCAAGCCAGCACCAACAGCGCCTGGGCGATGGTCGACAGCGGGTATCCGTCCGAGGAGTATTGGAAGTTCGACACCAAGCGACACGAGCGGATCGGACTCTGCCCGAGCTCCTGCAACAACTCCAAGGTCAAGCGCATCTTCTACCAGTTGGCCACGCCGTATGCCGGCAAGACCATCCTGGAAGCCAAGTTCCGGGTGACCCTGCAGCACGTCTACAACACCACCGCCCGCGCGGCGGCGCTCTATCTGATGCCTTCTGGCATCAAGTCCACGACGAACTGGGGCAACCAGCCCGGCGGGTCGGGGTGGTCGGGTGCCACGCACCTGGCCAACAACTCACCGACCAAGGTGCAGTCGAGTTGCACCTCGACGAACCAGAACACCGAATGGGAAGCCAAGGCGGCGGTCCAGACGGCGGTGAGCAAGGGTTGGAGCAGTGTCACTCTCGGCCTCCGTTCGGTGAGCGAGAGCGACTCCACCCACACCAAGCGGTTCTGCGACAACGGTGTGCTCTCCGTCCGATACAACCGAGCGCCTGTGATCGCGAACCAGTCCGAGTTGACGATGTCGCCCGGTGGAGGCTGCGTGTACGGGTCGACCGCGCCCTACACGGACGTCCCGCCGCGGCTCAACGCGATCCTGCGTGACCCGGACCACTCGTCCGCGCACACCGAGCAGGTGAAGGCCGAGTTCAAGGTCACCTGGACGCCGGCGGGTGGAAGTTTGCAGACCCGCAGTTACACCACCCCGTTGAAGGCCAGTGGCTCCCTGTTCAGCTACTACGTCCCGACCGACATCGCGCAGAACGTGCCGATCTCCTGGGAAGTGCGGGCGAGCGACGGGGTGAGTTGGGGGCCCTGGAGTTCCGACGGGGCTCGCGAGGTCTGCCAGTTCTACTACGACATCACCAGCCCGAGCGCCCCGGACGTGGACTCGCCGGAGTATCTACCCGATGATGCGGCGGATACCACTGCCAACTGTCTCGACGACGACCAGTGGCGGGGCTCCATCGGCGTCCAGGGCAGCTTCACCTTCGACTCGGCTGCCACCGACGTCGTGGAGTACGTGTACAACTTCAACGACAGCGCCACCGTGTCGGTCAAGCCGGCGACGAGCGGTGGCCCGGTGACGATCAAGTGGACGCCCGACAAGGAGGGGCCGCGCCAGCTCTTCGTCAAGGCGATTGACGTGGCGAAACGATCCAGCACCATCGCCACCTGCACCTTCCGGGTGGGTAAGCGTCCGCCGGTCGCACAGTGGCCACTGTCGGACATCGCGACTGCGAAGTCGGCGAGCGACCAACTCGGCTCGCACGACGCCAAGATCGGTAGCGGTGTCAAGTTCGGCATCGCAGGGTCGCTTGGCCCGTGGGACACGGCCGCCACCTTCGACGGCACGTCCAACGCGTATCTCGTCACCGAGAACTCGGTGGTGGGCACCACGCGGAGCTTCTCCATCACCGGCTGGTTCCGGGTGGACGACCCCAGCCGCCGTCAGGTGGCGGTCAGTCAGGACGCCACCGGTGAGCCGGGCTTCAGCCTGGGTGTCGATCAGGGCAACTGGTTCTTCCGGATGCCGACGAACGATGTCATCAACCTGGGTGAATGGAGGGTGAACGCGGGGCCGGCAACCACCGACTGGACCTTCGTCACGGCTGTCTTCGACGGCCCGAACAACAAGATCTCCCTGCAGGTCGGTTCCGGCGCTCCGGTGTTCAAGGATCGACGTTCGCTGGTCGAGGCCCGTGGTGCCCTCCAGTTCGGCCGCCACACCTACAAGGGCGGCGGATACTCGGACTTCTGGAAGGGCGCGATGGCGGATGTCTCCGTCTTCGACCGCCCGGTCGTCAGCGAGGACACGGCCGGCTTGGAGAAGCACAAGCTGGACCGTAAGGGCTACTGGCAGCTGAGCACCGAGACCTCGGGATTGAGCCCGAACTACGATGCCGGTGGTGAGGCGCTGCGACTGGGGAAGCCGAGCACTCTCATTCGGACCACCAACCCGTTCACATCCTTCATGGGCGCCGGGTACCTGCAGTTCACCGGCAAGGCCGGTGAGTACGCCGAGACGGTCACCCCGGTCGTCGACGCGGCGGGAAGTTTCACCATCTCCGCTCGGGTTCGGTTCACCAGTGGATCGCAGGGCCATCCGATGACGGCAATCTCCATCAAGGACACAGCCAACAACAGCGTCGTCGTCCTTCGGGGCAACACTGAGGGGCGTTGGGAGATGGCCGCTGCCGGCACTACCCAGCCGGCCCGATTCGACAACTCCCCGTCAATATCTCCCAACAGCGACCACATCGCGCTGGTCTACAACGGATACAGCCGTGAGCTGCTGTTCTACCTCAACGGCAAGGTTGTTGGACTCCAGTTGGACAAGCCGTTGCCCGCACTCCGCAACGTGCAGTTCGGCCGCACCTTCGATGGTGGCGTCGAGACGGAAAACCTGTCCGGGGCGATCGACGACATCCGCATCTACAACGGCACGGCAGACAAGGTCAAGATCGATCGGCTCAGCCTCACCTTCGAGCAGCCCAACCTCTGACACCACCAGCGTCGGGGCCGTCCTGTCCAGGGCGGCCCCGATGCCTCATGCCTTTGTCCAACCAACCCTGGGGAGGGTGGATGTTCTCCCGACTTCTGGGCACGTCCGGGGCGTTGCAGCGCCGGATAGTGCGGCCAGTGTCCTGGGCGATGACCATCGTGATGGGCGCGAGCGTCATCCAGGTCGTCAACGCCCCTGCGTCGGCTGCCGCCGAACGCAAACGTCCGACGGCGACCGACGTCGGCAAGACCGTTCCGAACCGTGCGCCGCTTGGCGTGAAGCCCCGTAAGGCCAACCCGGGCGCGGCCCCGGCCACCACCACTCCCGCCACGGTCACCTGGCCGGCGGCGGGAGCTACCGAAATCGCGGTACCCGTTCCGCCGACCGGCGCGCAGGAGCAGGCGGGCGCGCGTACCACCGCTCCGTCACCGGCCCGGGTGCCGGCCGCGACCGGCAAGGCCGGCGGCCTCGCGGTGTCGGTGTCGGCCGCTGCCAGCCCAGCGCGCAAGGCGGGCGCTCCGCAGGCTTCCGTTCCGAGCAAGGTGCGCGTCGAGGTGCTCGACCGCGCTGCCTCCGAGCGGGCCAGGGTCGACGGCCCGCTGGTCCGCGTGAATCGTGCCGACGGCCAGCAAGGTGCTGGCGACGTCCAACTGGGCGTCGACTACGGCGGCCTGGCCGGCGCTTTCGGCGGCGACTTCGGTTCGCGGCTGAAGCTGGTGAAGCTGCCGGAATGTGCGTTGACCACCCCGGGTAAGGCCGGCTGTGCGCCCGAGCCGGTGCCGACCGTCAACGACGGCGAGTCCCGCACGCTCTTCGCCACGGTCAGCGCGGCCGCGACGGGTTCGACCTTCGCGCTGGCCGCGGCCGAATCCTCCTCGCAGGGCGACTACGGGGCGACGAAGCTCGCGCCGTCGTCGAAGTGGTCGGTGGCGCCGTCCACCGGCGGGTTCTCCTGGAGCTACCCGATGCGGACGCCCCCGGTTCCGGGTGGCGGCGCTCCGGGCATCACCCTCGCGTACTCCTCGCAGTCGATCGACGGCCGTACCGCCACGACCAACAACCAGGGCTCCTGGTTGGGTGAGGGCTTCAACTACGAGCCGGGGCACATCGAGCGCCGCTACAAGTCCTGTGCCGAGGACGGGCACGACCAGTACGCCGACCAGTGCTGGGCGTACGACAACGCCACCATCCTGCTCAACGGCAAGTCCACCGAGCTGGTCAAGAGCGGCAGCACCTGGAAGTTCGCCACCGATGACGGCTCGAAGGTGGAGCGGTTCACCGGCGCCGACAACGGCGACAACGACGGTGAGCACTGGAAGGTCACCACGACCGACGGCACGGAGTATTTCTTCGGCCTGAACAAGCTTCCGGGCTGGACCACCAACAAGGAGGTCACCGGGTCGACGTGGACGCTGCCGGTCTTCGGTGACGACGCCAACGAGCCGTGCAACAAGTCCACCTTCACGGCCTCGTACTGCGACCAGGCGTGGCGGTGGAGCCTCGACTACGTCAAGGACCGCTACGGCAACGTCAGCTCGTACTTCTACGCGCCCGAGACGAACTACTACGCCCGGGCCAAGAACACCGATGCCAACGGTGTGCCCTACCACCGCGGCGGCTACCTCAAGCGGATCGACTACGGGCAGCGGCACGACGCCGTCTACACCACCAACGCTCCGGCGCGGGTGCGGTTCGACGTCAAGGAGCGGTGCCTGGCAACCGGATCCATCGACTGCGACCCGCAGGACCTGAACACGACCACCGCGCCGTACTGGCCGGACGTTCCCTTCGACCGCAACTGCAACAAAGACACCAAGTGCAAGCTGGACCAGATCACCCCCACGTTCTGGACCCGGGCCCGGTTGACCGACATCACCACCGAGATCCGTCAGGGCAGCGGGTGGGAGCCGGTCGACACCTGGAAGCTCGACCACCAACTCCTCGACAACGGTGACGGCTCCCGCACCCTCTGGCTGCACAAGATCACCCACACCGGTCTGTACGGCACCGACATCGCCATGCCGTCGGTGGAACTGGGCAACCTCCAGCTGTCGAACCGGGTCGACCGGGACGACGACAACATTGGTCCGCTGGTCCGGCCTCGCCTCGCCACCGTCTGGACGGACACCGGCGGCCAGATCGACGTCAACTACGCGACCCCGGACTGCACCAAGAGCACGCTGCCGACCGAGGGCAACAGCACCAAACGGTGCTACCCGGTCAAGTGGAACCCATACGGCAGCGGCGACCCCATCACGGACTGGTTCTTCAAGTACGTGGTTGCCGCTGTCGTCGAGACCGACCGGACCGGTGGCGCGCCGGACATGGTCACCAGGTACGACTACCAGGACGGCGCTGCCTGGCGGAAGTCCGAGCCCGACGGGATCTCCGATCCGAAGGACCTCACCTGGAGTGAGTGGCGGGGCTACGGCAAGGTCGTCGTCACCGTTGGCAACGGTCAGACCCAGACCACCAAGACCGAGTACCGCTACCTGCGTGGCATGCACGGCGACAAGATGCCGAACAGTACCGATACCCGGGACATCCGGGTGAAGGACTCCGCCGGCGTCGAGCACATCGACTACGACGAGTTCTCCGGTCACCAGTTGGAGAGCACCGTCTATGACGGCGCGGCGGTGGTCAGCCGCAGCATCGCCACGCCGTGGCGGCACAACACCGCCACCGAGTCGCACAGCTGGGGCGCCAAGAAGGCCTGGTTCACCAACACCTCGGTGACCCAGAACTTCGTCGCGCTCGCCGCCGGAGGCTGGCGCCAGACCAAGAACATCTCGTCGTTCGAGACGGACTTCGGTCGGGTCACCAAGACCGAGAACCTCGGCGACGTCGATGTCACTGGTGACGAGGCGTGCAACACCACCACCTACGCGGACAACCCCAGCGCCCACCTGTACAGCCTGGTGGCACGGACCGAGTCGTTGTCGGTGGCGTGCGCCACCTCGCCGGTGGACCGGAAGACCCAGGTCATCTCGGACACCCGCACCCTCTACGACGGCAAGGCCTTCGGGGTGGCGCCGACGCTGGGCAACCCAACGGCGTCGGAGCGACTGGCCAGCCACAACGGCACCACGGCCACCTACATCACCGCCGCGTCGGGGACCTTCGACTCGTACGGTCGGCCGCTCACCGCGACCGACGCGATGGGGAAGACGACCACCACCGAGTACACCGAGACGAACGGCCTCACCACCAAGGTAGTCGAGACCAACCCGCTCGGCCACGTCACAACCACCGAGTACGCCACTGCCTGGGGCAGCCCGGTCAAGCAGACTGACCCGAACAACCAGGTCAGCCAGCTGGAGTACGACTCGTTGGGCCGATTGACCAAGGTATGGATGCCCGACCGTACCGGTGCGACGGGCCTGAGCCCGAGCATCAAGTACAGCTACCTGATCCGCACCGACAAGCCGGTCGCGGTGAAGACGGAGAAGCGGCAGAACGACGGCTCGTACAGCGTCGAGTACAAGCTGCACGACGGTCTGTTGCGCCCACGTCAGGTGCAGACCGAGGGGCCGAACGACACCCGGATGATCGCGGACACCTTCTACACGGGGACCGGCAATCTCGACAAGACGTACGCGACCTACAACGCGGCCGGTGCCCCGACGGACGCCATCTTCCCCGCCCGCAACGGCGAGGTCGACGGTCAGACGCTCTACGTCTACGACGGCGCCGACCGGGTCAAGGCGGAGATCTTCGCGGTAGCGGGCAACGAGAAGTGGCGCACCAGCACCACGTACGGCGGCGACCGCGTCTCCGTCGATCCGCCGGAGGGTGGCACCCCCACCACGACGATCTCCAACGCGATCGGGCAGACGACGCAGCTGCTGCAGTACAAGGGCGCTGAGCCGTCGGGCGCTTCCGACAAGACGTCCTACACCTACAACCGCTCCGGCCAGCTCGCGACGGTCACCGACCCCGCCGGCAAC
>NZ_JAGPYA010000008.1:0-168133 GCF_018070245.1 Micromonospora sp. M61
TAGTTGGGGTGGCGGGACTGGCGGGCTCGGTGGAGTGGAGGGGGGATGGGTGGATGGACCAGAGCAGGCGGCGCCACCAGGGGCGGGCGGAGCGCAGGTTGGCGACATAGGCCGTGGCAACTTCGGCGGCGCGGGCCGCCTGGTCGGCCGCCGCGGCGTCGGGGGCGAAGCCCACCCGATTGAGCAGCGCCGCCAGCTCGTCGACGGCCGGATCATCGCCGGTTGCGCCTTTGCCGGTAGTGCCGCTGCCGGTTGCGGTGCTCCCGGTAATGCCGCTGTGGGTTGGGCCGCCTCCGGTCGCGCCCTTGCCGGTTGGGCCTTCGCCGGTGGCGGTGCTGTCGGTCGCGTTGCCTCCGCTCGCTCTTGCTCGGGCTTCGGCGAGGGCCTGGCGGGCGTGCCGGGCCACCTCGGTGGCGGCCAGGTCGTCGCCGACCGGTCGACCGGCCAGCCGGAGCGCGTCGGTGACCTCCCGCCAGGCGCCGGCGATGCGTTGACCGGGGTCACCCTGGACGAGGCGGGTACGGGTGAGCGAGCGGCGCATCGCCAGCAGGGTGAGCAGCAGCGCCCCCACCAGCAGCAGTAGGCCACCGCTGCCGGCGCCGACGAGCACCACTGTGGACGGCCGGCCAGAGCTGGGCGGCCCGCCCGGGGCGGCCACCGGCTCCGGCGAGGCGCTCGGCTCCACAGTGGGTGCCGGCGCCTCCGACGGTGGCGGATCCTCCGGTGTCGGCCGGAAATCCTCCTCGACCGGCCGAGGTTCGCTCTTCGGACGCGGCAGCGGGTCGAACGACACCCACCCCAACCCGTCGAAGAGCACCTCGGGCCACGCGTACGCGTCACCGGCCAGCACCGGCCCCTGCCCACCGGCGCGGAAGCCCACCACCACCCGGGTCGGCAGGCCGGAGAGCCGACCGAGCACCGCGAACGCCGCCGCGAACTGCTCCGAGGTGCCCTCCTGCCCGCCGCCGTTACGCGGCCCGAAGAGGAAGAAACTCAGATTCGGGTACGCGTGCCCGCTCGGCGCGTCCGCCGCCACCCGGTAGTGCTCGGCCAGGAACTGCTCGATCGCCAAAGCCCGCGCGAACGGCGCGCCGTTCTCCTCGGCGAGTTGCGCGGCCAGCCGGCGCATCGGGTCGGGCACCCCGTCGGCGACCCGCAGCACACGGGCCACCTCATCGCCGGCGGGCACGTTGGCGGTGGCCAACAGGTTCGAGTCGGGGTGTTCCTCGGCAGAGGTCACCGCGTACCGCAGCCCCGGCGTCAGCCCCTCCGGCCGGATCAGCGTCCCGCTCGCCGGGTCGTACGCCACCCGTGCACCACTGACCTCCTGAGGCGTCGCCACGGCGGGCAGCAGCCGACCGCTCAGCTCCGCCACGGTGATCTGCTGACGGACCGTTCCCACACTGCTGTCCCGGGGTGGCGTGGCAGCCGGCAGGATCCGACCGGCGTTGCGGTACGTCGCGCCGACCCGCCAGGTCACCCCGTCGTAGTCGCTGAGCACCGCCAACCGGATCCGCACACCGCCACTGGTGTCCGCCGGCCCCGAGGAGGCGCCCGGCTCCGGCTCCGGCGAGGCGTCGTCGGACGGCGGAACCGGCGCGCCGGAGCGTTCCGTGCTCACGTCGAGGAGCTTCTGCTCCGGGTGCAGCGCCCAGCCGGAGATCCGGATCAGCGGGTTCTCGTCGAGCGTCTGCACCTGCGGCGGCTCCACGTACCGGCGCGGGTCCACCGGTCGGCCGTCGACCTGACCGGCGACGACCGGGCCGAGCACCGCGACCAACCCGACCACCAGGGCCACCCCGAGCGCCGCGCTGGTGGCCAGCCGAAGCCGCACCGCCGCGCGTACCCGGGGAGTCAGGCTGGCGGCGGGATCGTCGCCGGCCGTTGTCGTGCTGGGCGGGCTCGCCAGGCCGAGCGCCGCGACCGCGACGAACGCCACCGTCGCCCCGACCGCCGGTTCGGCGTTCGGGCCGACCGCGTAGAGGGCGGCGGCGTAGAGCCCGGCCGGCGGCAGGTAACCCAGCAGCACCCGGCCGGCGCGCAGCGCCACCTCCGCTCCGGCCAGCCCGGCCAGCCAGGCGGCGACGACGGGCACGAGCACGGTGTCCGGTGCGGGCTCCACCGGAATCATCGCGGTGAGCAGCCGCGGGATGCCGTTGCGAGCGGCGTCCGCGGTGACCTCCAACAGGCCACCAGGAAGCTCGGCGTGGTTGGCGGCCAGCCGCAGCGACCAGAGCGTCCAACCGGCCATCGCGGCCACCGACAGCGGCGCCACCAGCCAGGACGGCAGCCGCCGGGTGGCGACACTGACCAGCACCGAACCGACCGCCGCGCCGATGACCAGCCGGGTCAGCAGGTCACCCGCGTACACCCGGCCCAGCACCACCCCGGCGAGCGCGGTCAACCCGATCAGCGCCACCGGGACGGCGGCCGCCCGCAGCACCCGCACGAGGCGCGTCACCACCGGCGTACCCCGTCCCACTCGGCGGCGAACTGCGCGCCGTCCGCCGCGTCGACCACCACCAGGCCGGCCGCGCCCGGCGGCGTCGGCTCGGCCGCGCCGAAGACCCCGACCACCACCGAGGGGTACGCCCCCCGCAGCGCCCCCACGTGCCCTAACTCGCTCCGGCCACCCGGGCCGGTCAGGAAGATCAGCGTGTCGCCGAGCCGGTCCTGACGCAGACGGGTGGTGGCCGCGCGGACCGCGTCGTCGTCGCTCGACAACCCGGCGGCGGCGAGCCGGTCCAACGGCCCGAGCGCGCCGCCCCCGTCCACCTCCCCGCCGGATGTCACCGGCGGGGCCGGCTCCGCGGCGGCGAACAGCAACACCACCGGCAGGTCCGCGCGGTGCGCGGCGGTGACGATCGACGCCGCCGCCTCGCAGGCCGACTCGAACGACTCCACCACCCCACCCACCCGCTCCGGATGGGCGGTGGCGCGATTGTCCAGCAGGACGACCAGGCGGGGCAGGCTGGTGTCCACGTTCTCCCGCACCATCAGCTCACCCACCCGGGCGCTGGTCCGCCAGTGCACCCGGCGCAACTCGTCACCCACCACGTACTCCCGCAGCGAGTCGAACGTGATCGACCCGTGGGGGACCCCGTCCACCCGGCCGTCGAGGCTGCGCCCCGCGCCGGTGGGCACCGCCGACAGCGGGTGGACCCGGGGGTACACCCAGACCGGCACAGTCGCGCCGTACGGGCGGGCCAGCGCCACCAACCCCAGCGGGTCGCGTCGGGTCACCCGCAGCGGCCCGACCGGCACCACCCCACGTCGGTGTGTCGGCACGTCGTAGCGGACCTCGGTGTCCCGGCCCGGACGCAGGCGCAGCACCGGCACCGGCACGGTGCGGTCCCCGCACCGGTCCTCGGCCAGCAGGTTCGCCGACCGCAACCGGCCGGAGTTGCGCACTGTCAACGTCATGCTCGCCGGCTCTCCGCGCGCCACCCGATCCGGGTCGGCCAGGCGGGTCACCGTCAACCGGGGCCGCCAGGCCGCGACCAGTGCGGCGTAGCCGACGGCCGCGCCGGCCGCCGCGCCGAGCAACGTCAACTCGGGGTACGCGAACCGGAAACCCACCCCCAGCAGGACGACGGCGGCGACGAGCAGCCCGACCCCGCGGGCGGTGATCCCCATGCCGCTGCTGCCGGTCAGCCCTGCACCGGAGCTGGCTGCCCCGACGGCAGAGGCACCGGCACCGAGGCGACGGCCTGGCGCAGCACCTCCCCGGCGGTCACACCGCGCACCTGGGCGTCCGGCGTGAGCAG
Organism: Micromonospora sp. M61; assembly: GCF_018070245.1. Classification (NCBI taxonomy): domain Bacteria; kingdom Bacillati; phylum Actinomycetota; class Actinomycetes; order Micromonosporales; family Micromonosporaceae; genus Micromonospora; species Micromonospora sp. M61. The sequence goes on from NZ_JAGPYA010000008.1 coordinate 3,768, forward strand.
CAGCCGATGCGCGAACACCGCCTCGACGAGCGCCTTCAGGTCCTCCGGCATGATCCAGCCCCGCCCGTCGATCAGCGCGTACGAGCACGCCGCGCGGGTCAACGCGATCACACCCCGGGGACTGACCCCGACCCGCACCTGCGGGTGGGTGCGGGTCGCGGCGGCCAGCCGGACCGCGTACGCGTAGAGCGGCTCGGCGATGTGCACCCGTAGGGCCATCCGGACCATCTCCCCGACGGTGGCGGTGTCGGTGACCGGGGCGAGCGCCTCGGGGGAGCGCACCGTCGCGCCGCGCAGCACCTCGACCTCCACCGCCTCGTCCGGGTAGCCCACGGACAGCTTCACCAGGAAACGGTCCAACTGCGCCTCGGGAAGCCGGTAGGTGCCGTCCATCTCCACCGGGTTCTGGGTGGCCACCACCAGGAACGGCGACGGCACCGGGTGCCGGACCCCGTCCACGGTGACGGTGCGTTCCTCCATCACCTCCAGCAGAGCCGACTGGGTCTTCGGTGAAGCCCGGTTGATCTCGTCGGCGATGACGATGTTGGCGAAGACCGGCCCCGGATGGAACTCGAAGTCCCGGGTCGCCTGGTTGAAGATCGTCACCCCGGACACGTCCGAGGGGAGCAGGTCGGGGGTGAACTGGATGCGCCGCCACTCACCCTTCACCGTGGCGGCGATGGCCCGCGCCAGGGTCGTCTTACCGACCCCGGGCACGTCCTCCAAAAGCACGTGACCCTGCGCGAAGAGCGCGGTCAGCGCCAGCCGAACCACCTGCGGTTTGCCGAGCACCACCGCGTTGACGTTCTCGGCCAGCCGGGCGGCCAGGGCCGCGAAGCCCTGGACCTCCGGTTGGGTGAGCGGCTCGTGGGTGTTCACGGTCGGCGGTGCTCCTTGCCTGGTGGTTCAGCAGGTGGGCAGGACATTGATGTTGTCGCCGCCCTCCAGGTTGAGCCAGGCCCACGGGATGTAGTTCTTCTTCCCGTTGAAGTCGACCTGCACCCACCAGGTGCTGCGCTTGTGGTTGTTGTAGACGTAGGAGTCGACGTCCTCGCCGGACTTCTTGCAGTACGCCTTCAGCCGGGTGCCGGGCTTCGCCCAACCGGCCTGCTGGTCGTTGTCCTGCCGGGTCACCTTGAAGACCTCGTTGCCGTTGCGGCCGTCAACTTCCCTGTCGCAGTAGGTGCGCTGGTCACCGTCGGACCCGTTGTTGCAGGTCGCGATTCCGTACAGCGACGGCGTGGCCTGCGCCCGCGTCGCCGTGCCCTTACCGGCGGCGTTGGTCGCCGTCACCGTGAACGTGTAGTTGGTGCCCGGCGCCAAGCCCGGCACCGTGATGCTGGAGCACGCCCCGGCCTTCGCCGGCTCACCCGGCGTGCTCACCGAACAGGTGGCCTGACCGCCGCCGGCGTCCACTGTGAACGTCACCGTCGCCGAGGTGGCGGTCGACGACGAGCCGGTCACCGTGACGCGTGGTTCGGCGACCGTACGCGCGGTGGCGGTGGCCTCCGGGCCGGGCCCTGCCTCGTTGACCGCCTTCACCTTCACCGTCACGTTCTGGCCGTTGCCCAGCCCGGTGACGGTCGTGCGGGTGTCGGTCACCTCGCTGGCGCGCCCGCCGACATCCACCAGGTATTTCGTCACCGGCCGACCGTTGGCCTCGGCTGGCGCCCACTGCACCGTGACCGCACCCGGCTGGTTGGCAACCGTGCCGGCGCGCAGGTCGAGCGGCCGACCGGGCGCCGCGAAAGGCACCACCGTGTTGCTGACCGGCGACGCCGCCGACCCCGCGCCCTTGTCGTTGACCGCCACCACGGTGAACGCGTACTGGGTGCCGAACTCCAGCTCACCGGCCGGCACCACCAGCTCCGTCTTCGTCGCCTCGCCAGCCGGGGCGTTCGTCCCCGCCGAACTGGCCGTCACCGCGTACCTCGCGATCTTGTTGCCCTGCCCGTTCGCGGCCGGCCACTTCACCAGGACCGTGCCGTCCGGCCGCTCCTGGGCGGTGACGCTCGCCGGCGGATCAGGCACCGCGGCGGTCGGGGTCACCGGATTGCTGTTGCGCGGCGGACCGTCGCCCTTGGCGTTGACAGCGTGCACCGCGAACCGGTACGTCTCACCGTTGGTGAGGCCCTTGACCTCCACCGCACGCTGGTTGGCGCCCACCTGAAGGCGCTGGCCGGCGCCCTCCACCACGTACTTGATGATCTCGGCGCCGTTGGCGGCTGCCGGCCGCCAGCTCACCCGCGCCTGCGCGTTGCCGGCGGCGGCGGTGACGCTGCGCGGCGCGCTCGGCTTGCCCACCCGGGGCTTCTTCGGCGGGGGCGGCGGTGGGGCAACCGGAGGCGGATCGCCGCCGAGCACGTCGTTGGCGTACTTGTTGACCTCGCGCACCTGGTGCTTGTCGTCCACCACCCGGGCGGTCGCCGAGTCGGGGGAGTTGATGAACAGGTGATTTTCCCGGACCTCCAGCTCCAGCGGGCCGTTCGCCCGCCCGCCGATGGTCTCGACCAGCTGACCGCCCCCGTCGAAGGCGTAGATGGTGCCGGTCGCCTCGTCGGCGCAGTAGAACCGGTCCGCCCAGGCCACCGCCGGGCTGAGTCGGTCGCCCTCGCCCGGCACGGTGAACGCCCTCTCCTCACCACCGTCACCCACCACCAGCACCCGCCGGTCGGCGGGCATGGTGACCGGGACCCGGGAGCCACTGGTGTGCGAGGGCAGTGCCGCCGGACCGGACAGCGTCAACTGCGTCGGGTGGACCTTGCCGCTCTGCACCCGCACCAGCTTGCCGGCCGTACGGTCGAGCACCGCCACCCCGTCGTCCAGGGTGGAAACCTGTAACTCGTGGCTGGCCTCGGCGACGTCGTACGAGTCGACACGCTCCGGCCGGAGCCCGGCACCGGGTGAGGCCGCCGAGGCCGGAGCGGACGGCAGTTTGGCGGCGGTGATCGCCGAGACAGTGCCCTGGCTGGGGACCGCGATCCACAGCCGGCCCGTACCGTCGAAGGTGCCGCCGGTGATGCCCGGCGGGTAGCGCACCGGCTCACCGACCGGAGACAGCGACCGCGGGTCGAGTTGCCGAACGATGCCCTGCACGGCGTCGACGATGAACGCCGCGTCCTCGTGCAGGGCCACGCTCACGCCCAGGCCAGGGGTCGTGCGGGTGGTCGCGGTCAGTTGCAGGGTCGCCAGGTCCAGAGAGCTGACCTGCCCGGTCTGCAGGTCACGCAGGATCAGCAGCCGATCGGTCTGGGTCACCTGCATCGGGTGCTGGCGGGCGGCGGGGATCTCGGTGCGGGTCGTCCACCACCCGGGCGGTGACCCCGTTGACCCGGGCCAGCTCACTGCGCGCCGCGCTCCACAGCCAGGAACTCGCGTCGTAGTTGGCCACCGCGTTGTCCGCCGCGCCCAACCCGAGGACGGTCAGCCCCATGGCGGCCAGCAGCGCGGTCACCGTGCCGATGGTCACCAGCCCGCCGCGAAACCGGGACCGGAAGCGGGGGGCGTCGGTCCGTACGGCGTCGTCCATGCTGGCCACAGCCGGCTGCCTTCCCTGAGTCGTGGCAGGTGGCGCGCCTCGCGGCGACCCCTCCCCTGAGCCGGGTGCCATCATATGGCGCTGCTGGTGGCGGGGGAACCCGCACGGTCACCCCTGTGGATACCGAGCGTGTGCGTTGTGGACGCCCAGCTCAGCTCGTGTCAGCTCGGCGACGGCCGCCCTGAGGGCTTTCCGCTCGACGGGGTGCTGCGCTCCCGCGCCGTGCAGACCTGGCCCGAAGTCGCAAAGCTGTCAGTGGAGTAGACCGCCAACACGGTGAAGCAGTGGTCCACTCGCGAGTTCAACCCGTTGACCGTGTAGCTGGTCTTCCCCGGGTCCACGGTGGCCATCACGCCCAACGCCTGCCCGGCACGTCCGGCGGCGACCATGAACGGCACCGCGCCGCCGGACGGATCCGTCCAGGTCAGCGTGATGGTGGTCGAGTTGTCCCGAAGCTTCAGGTCCCCCGGAGGAGGACCGGCCGCCGTCGGTGCCGCCCCCGTCGGCGCCACCGCCGTCGGTGCGCTGCCCCCGGGCGGCGGGTCGTCGCGGGTCAGCACGACCGCACCCAGCCCGGCCACCGCCACGACAGCCACCCCGGCCGCGACCACCGCGCCGATCAGCGTCGCACGGTTGCGGCCCGCCGAGTCGCTCTCGTCGGCGTACGCCGGCCGGTACGCGTCCGGTCCGGGGTGGTGGTACTGCTGACCCGGGTATGGCGCCTGGAACGGCCGGTGATCCTGGATCGGGCGGTGCTCCTGCGTCGGGTACTGGTCCTGCTCCGCCTGGGTCGGCTGCTGGCCCTGGTGGTACTCCGGGGCCGGTCGCGGCGTGGTCGGCGGCGGCGCGCTGCCCCCACCCGGTGACCAGGCAGCCGGAGACGGCTCGACGGGGTGCGGCTGAAGGGCGCCTGGTGTCGGCTGGGACGTGACGGGCTGGGCCGAACCGGCGAAATCCCTGGCCGGACCACTGCCGGGCGCGACGGCCGGGAGGACCTCGGTCTGGTCGGACGCCGCGGCCCGGGCCCGCTGCGTCGGCACCATTGCGGCATCGAGGATGTCCGGCCCGAACTCACCGCCGTCCGCGCCGGTGCGCTCCGCGTCGGTCGGGTGCGGCCCAGCGTCGCCGGCGTCGGCAGTTGGCGGTGGGCCGGTGCGGCTCCACGGTGGCGCGGTCAACCCCCAGGGCGGTGCGGGTGGTGCGCTGACCGGCGGCGCGGAGACGGGTGGCGCGCTCAGCGGGCGCGCGAGGAAGGGCGGCGCGCTCATCGGCGGCGCGGAGATCTGCTGGCCGAACGCGGGTGGTGCGGACACGGGGTAGGTGTGCCCAGGTGGCCCGGATACCGGGTGCGCCGGGGGTCCGGAGACCGGGTGGGCCGGTGGCGCCGAGACGGCGTGCCCGGGTGGCCCGGAAACCGGGTGGGCCGGTGCGGAGACGGGGTGGCTCGGTGGTCCGGAGACCGGGTGGGTCGGCGGTCCCGAAACCGGGTGGGGGAGGGCCGGTGGTGCGGACACTGGCCGCGGAGCAATGGGCGGCGCGCTGATCGGGTGGGCTGGTGCTCCACTGACCGGCTGGGTTGGCCCTGGGTGACTCCTGCTCGGGGATTGGCTGCTCAGAATCTGGGCAGCGGATGCGTCGACCGGTGCGCTCGCCCCGGTGGCCCTGACTCCCGTTCGGGCAGCCTCCTCGGCGAGTAGCGGTTCGATCTGCCGTACCTGGATCGTCGGGTCGTCCCAGCGGGGCGCCGGCAGCCCGGATGCTGGCGTCGGGGAGGCCGGGGTCGGGGCGGTTGCGCGCGATGGCCGGTGGGAAGCGTCGACCGCCGGGTCGTCGCCGACCCGTTGACGGGGCGCTGTGGCGGGCCCGGACGGTGATCGGTGTGGTGGCCGCTGACCGGACGACGGGATCGGATGGCTCTCGGCCCTCGGCCGCGGTGGCTGGCTCTCGACCCTTTGCCCGGGTGGCTGGCTTACCGCCCTCGGCCCTGGCTGGGTGTCGACCGCTGGCAGGGACGGCCCCGGTGGCTGCTGGTCGAGGACTCGGCGGGGCGCCACCGTGGGGACCGCGGTTTCGGACGGCTGCTGGTCCGTGGGCCGAAGCGCCGGCCCTGGCGCGGCAGGCGCCGTCGGGGCGGTGCGTGGACCGGGCTGCGCCCGCGCGATCGAGGAGGGTGCGGACTGCACCCGAGAAACCTGAGGCGACGCTGTGGCGGCGTTACTGGGCGGGGTGGGTGCGGCGGGTGCTCGTACCCCTGAAGGGGTTGCGGCCGGCGGAGCCCAGGGTGAGCTGGTGGCGGCCTGGCCACCAGCGGAGGGTCGCATCGCGGCCAGGGTCGCCAGCGACAGCGTCGGCCCGGACAGCGCCGAGTGGGGGCCGGCGTCGGCCGCCGTGCCGACCGGCTCCGCGATGGGCGTCGGCGGTGGCCCGGGCTGCTCGGTCGGCGCCGAGGCGGGTGGGGCGAGGTAGGCGCGGGCGGCGCGTACCACCGGGTGGTGCTCCCCGAGCACGGCGGGCCCGGCGGTGGCGACGCGGGTGTAGTTGCGGCGGGCCTCGTGCCGGTTGCCGAGCTCTTCGGCTACCTCGGCGAGCTCGAAAGCGAGCGCGAGCAGCACCGGGTCGGAGTGCTCCCACCGCCGCTCGCCCGCGGCGAACGCCTCCTCCAACACCCGGCGGGAAGCGAGCGGATCGTCCGCCTCGCGGTGCAGCCGTGCCAGCAGGTGCGCGGTGTGCAGCACCTCCGGGTGATCATCGGTGTACGGAGGGGGAGGGGAGCCGACAGCCTCCGCGAGCAGCTGCCGGGCGGCGCTGAGGTCGCCGGCAGCGCGCAGGGCGAGGGCCCGGTGCTGGGCGGCTGCCAGAGGGGAGGGATGGGACACACGGCAATGCTGCCGTCAGAGGGCCACCGAACGCCACCCGGACACGCCTGGGCGCCGTGTCCGTGAGGCGTTTCAGGCGGCCTGAACAGGGGCGGAAGCGTCGGAACGGAGGCGCCGGAAGGCGATGTGCATGATCCACGAGCGGCGTGTACAGTAACTCCCCGTGCGGCCCGCCGTGCCGACTACCGATGGAAAGATCATCTGGTCGGCGAGGTAGGCTCAACGTGTAGGTCCGGGTGGCGGAATGGCAGACGCGCTAGCTTGAGGTGCTAGTGCCCGTATAGGGCGTGGGGGTTCAAGTCCCCCCTCGGACACGAACCATAACCCCACGGTGCGCGCTGAGATCCACTGCAGCGCGCACCGTTTGCGTTTCGGTCTGGTAGGTGAGTCGGAGTCCGAGTTGCCGGTAGACCTCGGCTTTGTCGTCGGGGTCGGCGTCGCGCAGCACGGCGACGATGTCGCCGAGCGCTCGGACTAGGTCGGCGATCTGGGAGTGGCTCATCCGGCGTGGCTCTGTCCGTTGGGTCGTTTGAAGATCAGCTTCGGCTCGTGTCCGTTCGGCCTGGGTTTGGGTGATCCAACCGGTGACTAGTGCGGGATCTGCGCCGGCGTCGAGGGCGGCCCGGTACTGGGCGAGCTTTGCGTCACAAGCCGCGATCGTGGCCTGTGCTGCGGCCGTATGTGGCCTCAGTTGATCCGTTGGCTGGGCGTCGCACATGGCGGTGATCGTTTGGTCGAGGTGGTCCGGGGTGAACGCGGATGCCAGCCACTCGTCGAGCGGGTCGGTGAGGGCGTCCTCGCGCAGGTAGACGTTGCGGGGGTGTTCGACCTCGTTGGCCAGGGCGTATTCCTGAGGGAAGCGGCAGCGGTAGTAGGCGGCGCCGTGGTTGTACTGGCCTTGCATGCGTCGCTGACAGACGGCGCAGTAGATCATCCCCCGGAAGACGTAGGGGTTGCGGGCGCGGCGTTGGCGCTCCTGACGGTCGACGGCTTTTGCGCGACGGGTGAGTAGGGCTTGCGCTTGCTCGAAGGTCTCGTCGTCGATCAGGGGTGGGTGGGTGATCTCTTTCGAGACCACCCATTTGTCACGGGTGTTCCAGCGCATGACGCCGGTGTGACCCAGTGCGACGTCGTCGACGTCGAGGAGGACTTCGTCGGTGCGTTGCTTGTTCCACACCTGCCGGCCGGTGTAGCGGGGGTTGGTGAGGATGACGCGGATGGCGCTTTTGGACCAGGCGATGCCGCTGCGGTGTCTGTTGCGGGCCCGGTCGTGTGCCGAGGGGCAGGGCACCTGGTTGGCGGTGAGTCCTTCGGCGATGGCGAATAGTCCGTAGCCGGCGAGGAATTCGTCGAAGATCCGGCGGACGATGGGGGAGGTCTGGGCATCCGGGGTGAGCCCGCGGAGGTGTTTGCCGTCGGCGGCCTTCGCGGGGTTGGGGTGAGGGCCGAGATCACGCAGGGTGTAGCCGTATGGCGGGCGTCCGCCGAGGTATCGGCCTTCCAGGAGTGTCTGGGCGGCCATGGCGGTGCGGACGCGCAGCTTGATGCGGTTGCGTTCGCCTTTGCTCATGCCGCCGAAGACGGACATGACAAGTTCGTGTGCCTCGTTGTCGGGGTCGATGGGGCCGCCGATCTCGGGTACCCAGAGTTCGACGCCATAGTGCGCGAAGAGTGGCACCGTGAGACCAAACTGGTTGCCGTAGAAGGCCCGGTGGGGTTCCCCCACAACGACGGCGGAGAAGCCGCGACGGGGGTTACGTAGCGCAGAGAGAAGAGTGTTGGCCTGGGTTCGGCGTTGCCAGGGCAGCGCGCGGCTCTGGCCCACGTCGAAGTACTCGGTGACGATGCGGCCGCCGTGGGGTTGGATGAGTGCTGTCGCTCGGGTGAGTTGCCACCCTCGCGACGATTCCGGGTCTTGGTTGTCTTCGGTGGAGACGCGGCCATAGAAGGCGAAGGGCTTTGGTTGGGGGGAGGTCATCTGTTCTCCTGCGTTGAGTGCTCGGTGTGGCGGTCGTTGAGGTGTGTGAGCAGCTTTAGTAAGGCGGCAGCCGCCTGAGGGTTTAGATCGGGTGGTTGGTCTGGAGTCACCACACTGCTAACCCCCGTGGTGGTGCCGCCGTCGACGTTGTCGACCGTCCATGAAGGGCTGTCGTCGTTAGGTCGGTCAAGTTGCCTGCCTGGCGCGGATCGTGGCCTCGGGCGTGATGGCCGTTTGTGCGGGTCGCTGGATGGCTGCGTCATGCGCCTCCGTCCGGCGGTCGACCTGCAAGCCGACCTTCTTGCGTTGCCCGCGTCGCGACTTTGGTTACTCGCATCCGAGGCTCGGCCGCGGGGTGGGCGGTGGCAGCACCGGTGCCGTTGCGAGGCGGTTCCGAGGCGTGGTGCCTTGATGCGTGGCTGGTTGGCGCCGTAGCGGTTGGGTGGGTTGTCATGGGTGAGTTCCTCCGGGAGCTGGTTGGCGTCAGGGCATAGAGAAGCGGCCGATGCCGTGAGGCATCGGCCGCTGGTTAAGCAGGGCGTGCGCTAGTACTCCAGTGACACTTCGTGATCTATGTCGCTGAGGGTGAGTCGTCGCTGGTAGTGGGCTTGTCGGGCGACGGCTTTGTGGATGCGGCGCCAGGCTGACCAGTGCAGAGCGTGCTCGATGTTCGGGGCTGGCGTGAACATGAGCGTGTTGAGTGGGCGGCGGATCTCGGGCAGAGTCAGCCGGATCGGGGTGCCAGATCGGGCTGACCGGGTCGGGTCGGCGGGTTCCGCCGGCTGGGTGCCGGCGCAGATGGCGAGGATGGCCAGGGCGAGCATCGCGAGGGCGGTGAAGCGGTGCCAGCCGGTCCAGCCGCGGACCTGATAGTGGTCCAGGCCGGTTTCGTTCTTGGCGCACTGGAAACATTCCTCGACCGCCCATTGGCTGCCGGCGACCCGGATCAGTGTTGCGAGGGCACCCGGCGTGGTGACCAGCACAGGTAGAACGCGAGCTCGCCGGTGTGCGGGTGCCGGCGGACGAGCAGATACTCGTTGCCGCCGGTGCCGATCACGACCTGCGCCCAGTCGTAGTCGCGGGGACCTTTCGCGCCGACGCCAGCCGACATGCGCTGCCAGCAGCCGGCGGTGAGTCGGGCGGCGACCTCATCGGCGCGCAGCCGTGTGCGGCCGTCGTTGACGGCAACGCGCCGGTTGCAGGCGATCGCCAGGACATAGCCCAGGCCATGCGCGCGGACGTCAGCGCGCAGGTCCGGGTCGGCGCCATAGACCTCGTCACCGGTGACCCAGCCGGCAGGGATCCCGGCTCGAACCGCGGCGTCAATCATGTCCAGGGCCAGACGGGGTTTGGTCGCGAACCCGATGTCGTCGGGCACGTCTGCGGCCGTGCGCCGAGACGTGTCGGCGCACCATGTGTGTTCGGGCAGGTAGAGCCGCCGGTCCAGCAGCACCTGGCCGCCAGCACCGGCGTAGGCGAGGAACACCGCGACCTGGCTGTTCTCGATACGTCCGGCGGTGCCGGTGTACTGCCGTTGCACCCCGACGGAGGCGGCGCCCTGCTTGACGAAGCCGGTCTCGTCCGGGGTCAACACGCCGTGCGGATCACCGAGCCGCTCAACCAGCAGCGTCTGCACATCGGCGAGGACCTGCTCGGCGTCCCAGACGGCAGTGCGCAGTAGCCGTTGCAACGGCGCCGGCTCGCGGTACCCAGCCTGCTCCGCCAACTGCCAGCAGGTCTTACGTTCGGCCTGTGACAACAAGCCCGCCACGAACGCTCGCGCGGCCAGCCGTGGTTCAGGTCGGGTGAACCGGCCGGCGATGCGCTGCAGCCACCGCCACGACAAGATCGCGAAGTGTCACTGGATTACTAGCAAGAGCGCCGCGACGACCCGGCCGCAATGGCCGAGCAGCGCAAGGTGTGGAAGCAGATGAGCAAGAAGCCGGAAGGGCTGACCGGCACGTCAGATCTCGGCGGGTGGGTGCTCACCTCGGCTCAACAGCGGGGCTAGCAGTTGGGCACCGGCCAAACTGCCCGCGAGCAGGGCCTTCTCGGGTACGCCCCGAGCCGCGAACGCCGCCCGCAACTTGGCGACCAGCGTGGAGAACTCCAGCGCCCGGTGCGGGGCACAGATCTCCTCGGCCGTGGCATCCGGCACACCCCAGCCGAGCAGGGCGGCCCGGGCATCACCGGCCAGGCCCGCGCGGGTGCCGGCGGCCAGCGAGAACGGGGAGATCTCGTCGATGCCGACGAGCACCGCAGCATGATCCTCCCTGGTACGGCACTGGAACCGGTCCAGGATCGAGACGGTCTGTAGGTTCTGCAGCGGCAGCGGCGTGCTGACCTGCGGCTGTGCGTGAAACCAGGCCAGGTCGAACGGACGCCCTGAGGCCGAGAAGTCGGCGGCGTCACGGGTGGCTCGCAGCAGGTCGGCCTGGAACGGCTCGGCGAATCGGCGGACCTGGTCGCTGAACTCGTCCAGGAGCCGGGCGGCCCGGGCTGGAGCGGGCGGGTGGCTGCGCCCGCGCCGGATGAACAATCCCTGTTCGGTCACGTGGATCGCCAGCATCCCGATCAGCGCGCCCAGCGCGGCACCGGTCTCGGGAAGGTCGATGCCGGTGCCGGCCGGTATCCGGGCGGCGTCGCGCCGGCCGACGTGGACGGCCGCCCGGTAGCCGAGCAGATCCGCTTCAAACTCCTGCTGCTCGCTCAGCGGGCACGCGGACAGGTCGTCGGCGGGCGGGGAGTCGCTGGTGGCGGGACGGTGGTCGAGCACATGGTGGGCGATCTCGTGACCCAGCACGAACGTCACGGCCTGGGCGGTGAGCCAGACGCCGAGCGGCTCGGCCGATGACGTCAGGCGGTGACGCAGCTTGGCGGCGAGTGCGTGAATCCGCTGGTTGACCAGGTAGTACCGCAGCAGACCGCCGAGCAGGGCCGGGTCAGCTCCCAACCGCTGGTGATCGCGGACAGACCGCGCCACCCGCCACAGGTCGCGCAGGCGGCCTCCCGAATAGAGGCCGGTCAGGCCCTCGGCCGCGCAGCCGGCGTAGAGCCCGCAGAGGGTTAACGTCGCGTCGGAGAAGTAGACGAGCGCGGAGCCGTCGGCCAGCTGCCGCAGGCGAGCCGCCACACTCTCCTGTTTGAGGGTGACCACGAAGACCCGGGCGAGCCGCTCGGGTCGGTCGGTCAGGTCGGCCATGGCGGCCATCACCTCGGCGATCAGCTCGGCCATCAGCCCGTCGACCGGGTTGGCGTGCCGGGCGCTCCACTCGCTCTGCCGCCAGCCGCGGGTGTTCTCGTCGAGCTGGGAGAGGTCGTCGGCCGCGTCCAGCTCGGTCAGCCGCTGGATCATTTCCTCCAGCTGATCCTCACGGTCGCTCCTGATCCTGGTGGCCAGGATCTCGGCCATGGACCGGGCGCCCGGGCCGGTACTCATCTGGGCTGAGGCGCGTTGCGGCAGAACTCGCCGAGGCCGACCCGGGCGATCAGTACGGCGACCAGGCCGATCGCCGGCAGCGACGCGTCATCGAGCAGCCGCAGTGTCTCGGCCACGGTGATCGCGTCGACGAGCCGGTCGGAGCCGGTCGTGCCGAGCAACGGCTGGATCCGCTCGTCGTGGCAGACCTTGCGCTGCAGCTCCCGGTGCTTGTTACTGAACCACTCCTTGCCGAAGCGCCGATGGCTCTCGTCGTCCTCCGGTGACAGGCCGACGCCCTCACCGAGAAGCTCGGCGCCCAGCAGGGCGTACAACTCGTCGTCGGTCTTGGTCCAGTACTGCTCTACCGTCATCGGTCGCCTTTCGTGGGGGTGATCGTCACTACGATGCTGTCGCACCGCCGATGGGCGGCGTCAGGGAGCGGAACCGCTGGATCTCGTGGGAATGACCTTCGCGTCGACCTCGCCCGGACCGGACGCCCAGTTGGATGTAAGGCGACACGCCGTCCAGGCTGACCCGCAGCGAGATGGCGGTCGCGCCGGTCAGGGCGACGTCCGTCCGGGCGGCCAGGCAAGCTTCGACGATTGTCGACGCGGCGGCGTCGGCCACGGCGGCGCCCGCCGACTCGACGCGAACCCGGCTGGACGCACTCCGGGGGCGGCCGCCGCGGCCTCGACGTACAGATTGCCCTTGTACTGGGCGATCGTCTTCTCGGCCTGGGCCGACGTGCTCTCCAGCACGCCGGCGAAGAGTCCTGCGGCCTCGGCCGAGGCGAGTTCAGTGATCGGTGGCAGCTCCTGGAGCTTGGCCGCCAGATCCTGGCCGACACCGGGGACCATCGCCGTCCAGGCCGGGGTCCAGACGCGGACCAGCCAGTCGAGCGCCACGAAGGCGCGCTGTGCCTCGGCGTCCGCCGAGGCGTCGACCGGGCTTTCGAGCACGGACCGAATCTGCGACCGGTGCTCGTCCGGCAGCGCTTTCTCCAGCCCGGCCGTCAGAACGTTCAGAAGTACCGAGGCCGACTCGGGCCGGCGGGGTGCGAGTGGTGGTGTGAGCGGGCAGTTGGTCGGTTGAGCGTTTCGCTTTCTGAAGAACGACACTTCTGCCTCCTAGGTCCAGCGCCGGGGATCGTACGCACCCGATCCATCGTGGAACTGTCGGATTGCTGACGCTCGCGGCGATCTCGACCGGGACGTGGGAGGACTCGACTCGGTGGCACGGCAAGAGCAACCATACGGGGGAGGCGGCGGTCGACGATCGACATGCGCCGATATCAGCCCGATCTGGCACCCCGATCCGGCTGACTCTGCCCGAGATCCGCCGCCCACTCAACACGCTCATGTTCACGCCAGCCCCGAACATCGAGCACGCTCTGCACTGGTCAGCCTGGCGCCGCATCCACAAAGCCGTCGCCCGACAAGCCCACTACCAGCGACGACTCACCCTCTCAGCGACATAGATCGCGAAGTGTCACTGGAGTGCTAGGCGTGCATGGCTATCGAGTAGGTGAACTTGCGGGATGTGCCGAGCGCTGCGGTGCTGGCGTGCGTCACCGTGCTTCGGCACCAACGAGCAGTGCTCCGAGAGCGCTTCGTTCACACCGAAGAGGTCGCTGGTTCGATACCAGCATCGCCCACTCTCAGTTTGTGCAGGTCAGAAGCCCGTTGCCGAACGATTCGGTAACGGGCTTCGTCGTATGTGCTGCTTACATTGGGAGCAGATTGGGAGCAGCGGCACGTAGCCGGTTGTGCAGCGGTTGCCGCGATGACCAGGCGGGCAGGCGTGGCGCTGGCACTCCTCGGGCTGGTGGATGAGATCAGGGGCTTCTGGGGTTTCCCGCAGCGGGCGCCATTTGGGGTGGGCGGGTGGTGGCGCTGCGACGTTGCTGCTGGTTCCCTGGCGGGGCCGCAACGGCGTTCAGGGCCCGCCCGAGCGGAACGTGCTGATGTTGGCCGGCGGTCCACCTTTGGAGGCGAAGAGCCAAGCTACTTGCGCGTGGCCTTGCCGGTGTCCCGAGCTTCGTCGCTACAACGCTTGTCGTGTCCGTCGTCGCCGTCGACGCGCTGTGACTCTCGAGGCCGCCGATGATGTGGAGCGTCGTTGCTTGCCCGCCTGGAGTTGACGTGGTTGGGCCTGTCCGCTGCTGCGGGAGGTGGGGAAGTGGTCGTCCTTTCTGTCGACGGTTGGCCTGCGGATCGCATGTTCAGAGAACTGGATGGAACGGCCCGGGTTCGTTGGCTTGTGGTGGGACTGGTTTTGGTTGGCCAGGCGTGTGATGGCGCGGATTTCGGCGCATGGTGCTCAGGGTCGGGCCTTCGGGCAGGTTGATGGTCGGTTGTGGTGTGTAGCCGTGACGGATGTGCATGTTCTTGGCGTCGGAGGTGGTGCTGGTCCAGGACAGGAGGTTCACGTGGTCGAGTCGGCTGCGGTGATGGTTGAGCAAGGCCGTGGCGCGTCCGGAGCGTCTGGCTGTGGGTTGTACGGCAAGGAACGCGAGGTGGTAGTGAGGTTCGGTGGGTCGCTCCTTGGCGAGCAGTCGGTCGAGTAGGTCGAAGCGGTCGGCGTGGGGGCCTGCGGCGTCGCTGAGGCGGGTGGGGTAGTTCGCGGGGGGTGGGATGGGCCGGTATCTGTGGAAGCCGACGGTGGCGGCCGTCGCGTCGTCGGTGAGGTAGATGTCGCCGTAGAACAAGGCGTGTTCGATCCAGATGGCGAGGACGTCGGTGAGGATCCGGCGCCGTGGGCTTGGGTTGGGTATTAGCCATGTGGCGAGAGGGCTGGGATGGAGGGCGTCGGCGATGAGTGCGGCGACGTGGTCTTTGTCTGCCCAGCGGGCGGCGCGGATGCGCGGGACAGTGTCCATGGCGGAATTTCCCTTGAGTTGGTTGCTGGCGGAATCAGGAGTTGTCGCTGCTCGTGGTGTGGGTGTGGACGAGGAACAGGTGGTAGTCATCGACGAAGGCGCCGATCCGGTCGCTGTCGACTGGCGGTGTAAGCGCGGCTCTCTCGTAGGCGAGTAGTTCGCCAGTGCTCGGTTTGAGGATCAGCAGGAAGCGGATGTCGTCGGCGGTGGCGGTGGCGGTGGCGCTGACGCCGGTTCGGCCTGCCCGGTCGGTCAGCGAGCACTCAAGTAGATGGACGTAGGCGAACCCGCCCGGGATGGCATCACAGCCAGACGGCCCCGCCCCTACCGTCTTGAGGCCCTGCCGCGTCGGAGACGCCGCCGACAGACGCGTCGGCACCTGATCGAGTTTCTGTTGGGCACGAGTCTTGAGCTGGGCCGTGGTCAGGGCGGCGGGCGACGGACGCGGTGCCACGGTCGGCCGGGACGCGACGGTGCTTGGCAGCGAGGGTGGGGATTGCACCCCGGCGGTGCCCGTCAAGGTCGGGATAGCGGTGGCGGCCGCGAGCAGGCGAGCATAAAGACGGCGGCCATAACCTTCGTGGCTCCCCGTTCCACCGGGCGGGGCTTGCTGGGCGGAGGTCGCACGGGGGATTGGTTGGTCACGGTGAGCTTCCTCGAGATGAGCGGACACGGCTAGCGGTAGGCGGCGGTGGCCAAGTCACCGACGGCGGCGTCGACGGCGGTGATGATGTCGCGCACCGGCTGGTGGTGCTGCGCAGCGATGGCTTTCAGGCGGCTAGTCATGGCTGGGGTGTCCTCGTCGAGGTAGAGGTGGTCAGTGAGGCCGAGGTCGGCGACGAGGCCAGCGAGGGCGGCGGTGTAGTTGTTGGGTTGTTCGTGGCCGGCGGCGAGGTAGCGCAGGCGGGAGCGGGCGATGACCGCCCATTTGCTGTCGGTGGGCAGGTAGGTGTGGGCGCGGATGAGGCCGCCGAGGCGCCGTTGGGTGTGCTGGCGCAGGATCCCGCCGGCGAACAGACCGGCGCGGGTGCGGTCGTAGAGGTCGTCGGAGAACCCGCGCAGCCACCCCCGCAGGGGTGGGTGGGTGTGGCGGATGGAGGTGGTCGCGGCGTCGGCGATCAGGTCCCCGACTGGCCGGTCGATGTGCGGGTGGATCCGTTGGTGGTTGGCCGGGCGGGTGTCGTCGTTCGGGTCGAGGGTCACCCGCCCGGCCAGGTACAGGTCGATCAGGACCGCGCCCGCGAGTCCCAGGGCGAGGGTCTGCCGGTGCACGTGGGGGTGTCCGGTGTCGTCGTCGTGGCCGAGAAGGAACAGGTCATCGCGCAGCGGCAGGCGCGGGATCGACGCGGTCATCGGCGGGGTTCCTACCGCAGCCCGGCGGTGAGCCGCCGCAGCCGCTCGTGTGCCCCGCCATAGGCGGGCCCAGGGGCGGGGAGCATCGTTTTGTCGATGGCGGCGAGGACGGTGTAGTTGGGGTCGCACACGTTGCCGATCGGCGCCCGTCCCGCCTGCGACACGAGTTGGTAGGCGTCCAGGGTTTCCAGGCCGGTCAGGGCGCTGGCCCAGCCGACGAGGTCGTGCTGGGCGATGCGGTAGGCATCCTCCAGAGGCCTCGCGCACCCGATGGTCAGGATGTCCCGGTCGGTCTCCAACCGCGGCCACCGGGTGCTGACGCCTTTGATGACGTCGATGGCGAGGGTGGTGGTCGTGGCGATCTCCACGCCGACGCCGCAGGCCTCGCCCTCGCCCTGGCGTGCGTGTCCGTCGCCGAGGGCCAGCATCGCCCCGTGGACGTTCACACCCAGGTAGAGGGTGGTGCCGGCGCGCAGGTGCGGGGTGTCGAGGTTCCCGCCGTGGGTGTCGGGCACGAGTGTGGAGCGGGCTTCGAACCCGCCGGGGGCGACACCGATCGTGCCGATCATCGGGTCCAGCGGCAGGTCCACGCTGTGATCGCTACGCGTGGCCTCGAACCGTACGGTCCCGGCCTGCCGGTCGATGCCGTACACCCACACCCGCTCTTCAAGTGGCGGTTGCAGGGTGGCGGTGTGGGAGGTGGACGTCAGTGCCCCGAAGTGCGGGAACGTCGAGGACACGCCCCAGTCCCGGGCCGGGGTGATGGCGGCGAGGTGGACGGCGAGGGTGTCGCCGGGCTCGGCGTCCTCGACGAAGAACGGCCCGGACACCGGATTGAGGTACGGCATGCGGCACACCTGCGACGGCAGGTCCGCCGGCCCTCTCACGAGACCACCGAAGCAGTCCTCCGTCACGACGGTGAACACGTCACCGCCGCGCACGTGCGCCACCGGCATCCGACCGCCGAAGGTGTAGGCCAGCTCGTCTCGGGCGGGCCGGTAGGTGAACCTGTCCATGCCGGTCACACCCGCTCCACGTGACGCGCCTGCGGCTGCGCGGGCGCCAACCCCGAGAGGGCAGGCCGGCGACCGGACAGGTACAGACCAGCCAGAACGATGACGCCGAGGGCGAGCCACGCCAGGCCAAGACGCTGCGCGGCGATGTTGGCGTTGACCACCACCCACACCAAGATGGCGAAGCCGAAGGCGGGCATGACCAGGTGCGCCCACCAGTTCCCGCTGCGCGCCCGGATGAGGTGATGCACCACGACCGAGACGTGCAGGACGAGGAACGCGACCATCGCCCCGAAGTTGATCAGCGACGACAGCAGTGTGATCCCATCCGCACGGGTGGCCATGTACAGGCCCAGCGCCAGGGACACCGCGCCGGTGAGCAGCGTCGCGTTGATCGGCACGTTGCGCCGGATCGACACCTTCGCCAGGAACGCCGGCAGCTGCCGGTCCCGGGCCATCGCGTACAACAGCCGAGATGTGGCGACCTGCGCGACCATCGAGTTCGGCAACCCCCACGCAATCGCCGTCGCCACCGCGCACACCGTCGCCAACCACCCCCCGCCGGCCTCGGCGGCGGCGTCGTAGAAGGCAGTGCCGCTTGGATCGCCCTCCGCAAGAAGGGTGCCGGGCTCGGGGACGAGCATCGCGGCCAGCCACGTCTGCGCAATGAACAGCACCCCCGCCAGGATCAGGACGGCCGCCATCGCGCGGCCGATCTGACGAGAGCCGCCCTTGGTCTCCTCGGCCAGCATGCTGATCCCGTCGAAACCGAGGAAGGACAGCACCGCGATCGACACCGCACCCGCCACCACGGACCAGGTGAACGTGTCGGCGCTGTAGAACGCCTCCCAACTGAACCGGCCCCTACCCGAGGTGAGGGCCCACCCGGCGACGGCCAGGAACACCGCCAGGACGATCAACTCGCCGATCAACATCACCTGGGTCACCGCGGCGGTCATCCGGATCCCGACCGAGTTGACAAGGGTGTTGACGGCAACGAAGCCGACCAGCCACAGCCACACCGGGACCGACGTGACCGTCGAGTGCATGGCAACCGACGCCACCAGGTACAACAGCCCCGGCACGAGCACGTAGTCGAGAAGGATCACCCAGCCGGCGAGGAACCCGACCGGCGGGCTGATGCCACGCCCTGCGTAGTTGTAGACGCTGCCCGACATCGGGAACGCCTTCACCATCTGCGCATACGAGAACGCCGTGAACACCAACGCCACCACACCGACCGCGTACGCCAAGGCCACCATCCCGCCAGAGCCGGCGTAGACGCTGCCGAAGATCGCCATCGGCGCGATCGGCACCATGTACACCAAGCCGTAGGCAAGTAGGTCCCGGAACCGCAGTTGGCGGCTCAACTCCTGCCGATATCCATATCGGGACAGCTCATTCTGGAGGCTCATTAGACTCCTCAAATAGTCGACGCCTGGCTGATCTCACGACTTTGCAGTTGGCCCGCCAGGAAGGGCATCTGCCCGTCGGCTCAAATCGCCGCCAACAATTCGCCTGGCGTCCGGACGGTTATCTCAACAACGAGAATTGCGCACCGGGCCAGACGAGTCGATAGCGGTGATGCGGACATAGGGCGTTGTCCGCATGCAACTGTCCGCGTAACGTTCGATCACGTATGGTCAGGCCTGCCTGACTGCGGCAGCGATGGGCAACGGCATCCAGGAGTACCGGTGGCTCAGGTTCCACGACGGCTGACCCCGCATCGATCGGTGCTGCATGGGTTCGGTGCCGCGCTGCGACGGTGGCGCGAGTGCCGCGGGCTGTCTCAGCGCGCTCTGGGCAGGCTGGTGCACGTCAGTGGGGACCTCGTCGGCAAGGTGGAGAAGGCCGAACGTTGGCCGTCAGCCCGCCTCGTCGAGTCGTGTGAAGCCGCCCTGCAGGCGGGTGGTGAGCTGCTCCGCTTCCTGCCAGACCTCGAACGTGAGCGTCGACTGACCGTCCTTGACCAGAGCTCGGCCCGGGTGCCGACGGCCTGTTCGAGGGCGTCATGGATCATTCCGAGGAGCCTGACCTGCTCCACCGTGGCACGAACAGCTCGTCGGCCTCGCCACTGCCGGAAATCGCATCGGGTACGCGGGGATGGCGTCCGCCGCCCGTGCGCAAATCAGCGCCGCAGCCACCATCGGGCGGCGGAGCAACTCGACCGATCGTCGAGACGTACTCATCGCCCAGGCACTGTGGGCCGAGTTCCTCAGCTGGATCGACGAGCAGAGCGATGCCGCCGAGGCGGACGCATGGCTGCGACGCGCCCAGCAACACGCCGTCGAAGCCAACGCGCCGTCACTGGCAAGCTACGTCCTGATGAGGCAGAGCCAACGCGCCCTCGAACGATTCGACCCGCGTAGGGCCGCTGTCCTGGCGCGGCAGGCGCTGGACGAGGTCCGGCTACCAGGCCGCATTCGCGCTCTTTTGCTGGTCCGTCAAGCCCAGGCCTACGCGATGGGAGGTGACCAGAGCGCCTGCGTAGCCAGCATCGACAAGGCGCACAGGGTCGCCGACAGCGCCGACGGGGACTCCGAGCTGCCCGTCGATGTTGGCGCCCACTGCAACCCGGTGTACGTGGCTGTCCACGAAGCGCAGTGCCGTCTGCTGCTCGGCCAGCCGGCGGCGGCGGCCGATCTCTACGAGCAGCTCCTTCAGAACTGGCCAACTCAGTGGCGCGTCGACGAGGCCCTCTGGCGATCGGTCCTGTCCACCGCCTACGTCAACAGCGGCGATGTCGAACGCGCGGCGACCGAGGCCACCAAGGCCCTGACCTTGGCCGCTGGTACCTCCTCCGAGCGGGTTCTGCGCTGGTTGAACCCCACGGCGGTGGCCCTTCGACAGCAGCCAGCCGTTCCCGAGGCGGCGGCCTTCGTGCTCGCCTATCGGCAGGCGACTCTCGAAGCGTGTAACCATTAGCCCCGTGGACCTGATCACCACAGCAACGAGCGCCGACGAGTCCGAGCGAGCGGCGTCCATCGCGGTCCTCCCAGTCGGGAGTTTCGAACAGCACGGCGCCCACCTGCCGCTGCTGACGGACACCATCGTGGCATGCGCGATTGCGGCGGCAGTCGCCGAGCGCTACCGCCTCTTCCTGCTTCCGCCCGTGACGATCTCC
Organism: Micromonospora sp. M61; assembly: GCF_018070245.1. NCBI lineage: Bacteria > Bacillati > Actinomycetota > Actinomycetes > Micromonosporales > Micromonosporaceae > Micromonospora > Micromonospora sp. M61. Next base: position 23,949 of record NZ_JAGPYA010000008.1, read on the forward strand.
TGCTCCCACGAGCACGCCTCGTGGCGTGGAACGGTCAGTATCAGGGCCACCACCCTCGCCGCCGTGGTCGTAGACATCGCAGCCTCCCTGCATGAATCGGGCATCGATCAGCTCGCCGTGATCAACGGACACGGCGGGAACTACGCGCTTGCCAACGTCGTTCAGGAAGCCAACGTCGCCGGACCGCGGATGACTCTGTTCCCTGCTCGGACCGACTGGGACGACGCTCGACTGGCCGCCGGCCTGTACAGCACCGCCCACCAGGACATGCACGCTGGCGAGCTTGAGGTTTCGCTGCTTCTGCACGTCGCGCCCGAAGTAGTGCGTGATGGCTTCCAGCACGCCGACCACCTAGCGGACGATCGACGTCACCTCCTCACGCGGGGCATGAGTGGCTATACCAGCAGCGGCGTCATTGGTCTGCCGTCCCAGGCCACCGCAGCCAAGGGCAAAGCCGTACTCGAAGACCTTGTCCGCTCCTTCGCCGGCCATTACAGCTCCTGCCGAGACCCAAGGCATGACCGGAATGATGCGGGACGAGAGCTGCTGTCCGCATCGACTTTGTCCCGGCGAACGATCGGGCGGAAGCAGTTTGCAAGGTGCTCCGGGGGCAGGGACGAGGTGCTCGGACGTAGAGTCGGCCACGTCTACGCGCTCACGCCGCCCCGGAAAAAGCCCTGCCGGTGACCGCGCCGGTGTCCCGGCGTCCGCTTGACGAGCCCGCCGCCGTCCGGCCCGCATGAAAGTTGTTCGAGGAGGATTTGTGAGGCTGGGCGACGGGATCGCTGAATTGTCGGTGGACGACGCCGTCCGCGCCTCCGTGAGCTATGACCAGCTGCGAGCCGGTGATGACGGCCTTTACTGGCTGGAGACTCGCCCCGACGCTGGCGGGGGTACGACGGTGACACGGTGGCGGTCCGGCGAAGGCAATCGTGATGTCTGTCCGGCGGGCTTCAATGTCGCCAGCGGTGTTCACGCGTATGGGGGCGGATCGTTCGCTGTCGTCGACGGGACATTGTGGTGCGTCGGGGGAGATGGCCTCTACCGGAGCCGTCGTGACGGCGATGAACTCGAATTGGTCAGCCATGGATGCTTCGGTGGCCTGACGATCGGCGACGGCGAGTTGCTGGCCGTGCGGGAGTCGGAGCAGGGTGACCAACTCGTCGCGATGTCGCTCAGTGGTGCTCCGCAGATGCGAACTCTCGTCTCGTCCCGGGGGTTTTTCGGTGCGCCTCGGCCCGGTCCGGGTTGGTTGGCCTGGACCGCGTGGAGCGAACGCGACATGCCCTGGGACACGTGTGAGGTATGGGTGGCCTCCTACTCGCCGCCTGGATCGGTCGAGGACCCAGTAAAGCTCGCCGGCGGTCCGAATGAGTCTGCGGTGGAGCCGCGGTGGGGACCCGATGGTGCGTTGTACTTCGCGTCGGACCGCAATGGCTGGTGGAACCTCTACCGGTGGAATGGCCTCAAGGTGGAGGCGGTGGCGGCGATCACGGGTGAGTGCGCCGCGGAGCCATGGGAATTGGGTTACGCGTCGTATGGCTTCCTCGACGACGGTCGGATCGTCGTGGCGGTGCAAAAAGGGCCGCGACACCGCCTCGTCGTCATCGAGCCCGACGGCACTGTCCGCCCAGTCGACGTCCCGTACACGTCGATCAAGCCGTACCTGGCCGTTCGAGGGACGACGGTGGCGTTGATCGGATCGTCACCGACCGCGGCCCCGCAGGTCGCGCTGATCGACCTGGCTGACGCCGATCCCCAGGTGGAGGTGCTTGCCAGGTCAGAGCACGCCCGACTCGACGGGGCGCGAGTATCGACGCCGACGGAGCTGCGCGTTCGAGTAGCCAGCGGTCGGGAGGTGCTTGCCCTGGTGTATCCGCCGACAGGCGCGGCGGCGGACTGGCGAGCACCGGTGATCGTTCGGGCGCATCCTGGGCCTACAGCCTCCTGCCTGCTGCGCCTGGACTGGCAGGCGCAGTTCTTCACCAGTCGCGGGTTTGCCGTCGTGGATGTCGACTACCTGGGTAGCACCGGGTACGGACGGGTGTTCCGGGAATCGCTGTACGGCCGGTGGGGCCTGGACGATGTCGATGACTGCGCGGCTGTGGCGGTGCACCTGTTGTCGGCGGGACGGACGGTGCTGGGGCAGGTGTTTATCCGCGGTGCCAGCGCTGGCGGATACACCGCGTTGCACGCGGTGGCACAGGACGGTCCGTTCGCCGCTGCCACCGCCGTGTCGGCGATCGTGGATCCTGACCGGTGGGCACAGACGGTGCCCCGGTTCCAGCGGGCGCATGCGATGCGGCTGCGAGGTGGTGCCGGCCGGGTCCGTGCCGCCGCTGTTCAACGTCCACTGCTGCTCATTCACGGCACCGCTGACGAGGTGGCCGTGGTCGAAGATGTGCGCGAACTCGCCGAGGAGTTGACGTCTCTCGGTACGGCGCCTGAGGTGTTGCTTCTTGCTGATGTCGGCCACTATGTGGCGTCGTCCCATCGAGCGGGCGCGGCGCTGGAAGCGGAGCTGGCTCACTACCGTTCGGTGATGGCGGGTGCGGCCAACGATCAACGGGGGTTACACAGCGGCCAGCGGTAGTCGGTGACGTACGTACTCGCCGAACTCGCGGACCTCGGGCTCACACCGATAGGGCTCGAGGTCCGCCTGTACCTCGACGATGCGCTGCAGGCAGCGGTGTGAGGTGGTTCGTGCGGCGTAGTCGACTGCCTCGCGTGCGGTGGCGCAGGCTTCGTCGATGCGGCCGGTGGCGGCCAGCGACGAGGCCAGGAGCGCGGTGTCGATGGCGAGTCGCCGGACATGGGTGGGGCTCAGCGCGGTGAGGGCGTCGCCCAGGTGCCGTTGGGTGTGCTGCGGTCGGCCCAGGTCGTGGAAGCAGTGGGCGATCTCGTCGGCGAGGTACGCCGCGTCGAAGTACCGGATCCACGCCGGCTCGTCCTCGGGCTTGCTGCGGGCCAGTTGCTTCTCCGCGATGTCGAGGTGGGTTAGGCATTCGCCTTCGCGTCCAAGGCGGGCGTGCGTGCGCGCCACCACCGCGTGCAGAGCGGCTGCCACAGCGGGCGTCGTTCGGGTCTCGCTTCCTTTCACCGCCGTCAGCACCATCCTGCGTGCCGGCTCGGGGTGCCCGCAGTGCAGCGCGAGGTGGCCGATGTTCACGGCGAGCAGGTAGCTGCCGTACAGGCGGTCGTCGGCAGCTTCCGTCAGACGTAGAGCGCGAAGGTAGCGGCGCTGGGCGAGGCCGTGGGCGCCGGTGTCGACCGCTTGGTATCCGCAGAGCTCGAAGAATCCCGCCGCCAGCGCGTATAGATGGCGACCAACAGCCTCAGAGGTTGGAGTATTCGCCAACAGCCAGTTCAGTTCGCCTTCGACGTACCGCTGCACCTGCGCGTGGACTCGTCCAGCGCCGTGGGTGTGGTCCAACTGCCGGAACATCCCCAGAGCGGTCTCGGCCGAATGAAGATCCTCTTCGTCGACCTGGCCAGGCGAGCCGAGTCGTCCGGCCACGGACAGGCGTGGTGCCCCTGAGGCGTTCAGCCAGTCCTGTGCGGCGCGGTCAAGAACACCGGGCTGGAAGGGTACACGGACAACCATGTCCGCCACCCCGGGCGCCTCCTGAGCTAGGGCCAGCAGGGTTCCGGCGTTGGTGGGACCGCTTGCGGAAGCTGTCCGCATACCCTCGTTGGCGCGACTTCCCTCGACAAGCGGTAGCAGGCGGATCAACGCCCCTCCGGTTGCCAACGCCTTGTCGCAGGCTTCAACGAATTCCCGGGAGGGGAAACGGTCTGCTGTCTCGACCCGACGCACGAGGTCGGCACTGAACCGAATCATCGCGCCGAGTCGCGCCTGCGAGAAGTTGGCCCTCTCCCGCAGCCGACGCAGCTCGGCTCCGAAGAAGTGGCGCTCAGACAGCGAGGGCTGAAGCGTTCGCGGGATCTGGCCCACAGCACCGCCTCCTCTGGCTGATCCCACCACCATGGCGATGAGCAGCATGGATATCGCGCACATAGGGTCACTCAGTGTTCAGCGCGGCGCAAGCAAGAACACTGAGATGCGGAAGAAGCTATCGGTGACGCACATGCGGACAACCGCTTCGTCCGCATGCCTGGCATTCACTCCACCGACTCGATGGGCGAGTGTGGAGACGGACCTGGCTACTCGTCAGATCCGCCCCTGACTTGAACGAGCGCGGGAGGTTGCGGTGGAGCAGGAGACCGTTCCGCCGCCGTGATCTTGATAAACGTCGGCTGCGTCCTCGGCCTTGCCGCTACGAGCGGTCACGCGGATCGGCATCCGGGTATAGGGCTGGGGTATCCACGTGCCAGCGGGTTAAAGGGGCCACCAGCAGATCGGACCTGACCTCTCCCACATCCGGAGGATGAAATGTCCCTCACGACGTTGTTCGACGAGGTCACGGTCAGGGAGATGATGACCGCCTGGCCGACCAAGCCGGAGCTTCACAAGCTGCCCGACGACAGCAGCGTTCTCAATGTCGTCAACGCGGAACTCATCAACGGTTACCTCGACACCGGTACTGCACCCGCAGAGCAGCTCATCGTGATCAAGGACGGGGCAGCGCTCCACCCTCGGGCATACACGACGGGCGGTTACGCTGACACTGGCAAAATCGCGAAATGGCGCGGCCGGGGCTACACCGTCCAACTGCGCAACCTGAACCGTTGGTGTCCCGCGGTGCACGCGATCTGCTCCGCGATCCAGGACGAGACCGGTTACGGCTGCTACGCCACCGGCTTCGCCACCCCGGCAGGGGGGCAGGGTCTGTATCACCACTGGGACCAGAACATGGGCCTGATCTACCAGATAGCCGGTCGCAAGACCTGGCAGATCTGGGAGCCAGGAGTCGATGAACCTCACAATGAGCAGTTCGCGTCTAACACCTCACCGGGCATCGGCCTCATCGACCGCATGAAATCGATGCATCCCGACTTCGAGTTTGACCTCGTCCCCGGCCAAATCTTGGTGCTGCCGCGAGGGTGGATGCACAACCCGCACGCTCGTGGCCAGACGGAGGACAGCGTCCACGTGACCTTCGTGGCCCGCGAGCTCACCGGCTACTGGATCGTCGGAAAGCTGGTCCAGGCCGCGCTCACCTCAACCCCGCTGCGGCGCGTAATCCCGCCTGCCAGTGTTGTCGACGCCGCTGCCTTCGCCGGACAGGTCGCCGAGGCGCGCGACCAGCTGACGCAGTGGCTGGCCAGCGCCGACGTCAGCGCGCTGGCCGTCGAGCTGCTCCAGGCAGCACGCACCGAGCCGAACGTCGACTACATCTCCCACGCACCGCGACCCCGCCCCACCGGCCCCCAGTCGGCCCGCTGATTCGGGATTTCCCCGGCGCATCAGGCGCCGGCGATCCATACACCCCTAGGAGGAGTCGTGACCCTCGCGACCGCATTGCCGGTTCAGGCCGACAAAGACCCCCAGACCCTCGTCGACCCGGAGACCTTCGACAAGCTGGCCCTGCACTTCGCCGCCGCGCAGGAGGTCACCAAGACCTACGCCCGGCGGGCCGTCGGGCAGATGCTGCTCATGCTGAAGGCGCACGCCGACTCGCAGCACGACCCCGACTTCGGCCGACTGCTGCCCGACGGTCGGTCCTACCGGGTCGTCCCGACCGAGCCCATCGACGCCGCCTGGCATGTTTCGCTGCAACACACCGAGCTGTACCACGCCGCCTGCGAGCAGATCGCGGGAGGCTTCGTGCACCACGTGCCGATCCTGACGGAGGGCATGGCGGACGGCTCCTCGATGGAGTACACCCGCCAGGCTCTGAAGGCGACCGGCTACTACATCGACCCCGAGTTCTGGGACGGCGAGGCGAAGTCCTGTTGCCCGCCGAATCCGGGAGTCTGAAAGGGAACCCTGACCGATGCGTATTGACTGGACCGCGTTACCCGAGGCTGTCGCCAAAGAGGTAGCCGACCGGGCCGGCGGATCTCACATCATTCCTGCTACGACCGGTGACCACGCGGAGATAGCCGCAACCGTCACCGGGACGAGCGGGAAGGTGTTCGTCAAAGCGGCCCATACCGACTTCGGTGTCCGGTCACTGCGCTTCGAGCTGCGGGTGAGTGAGGCCGTCAGCGGGCCTCACTCACCCGCCGTCGAGTGGCACTTCGAGGCGGGTGGCTGGCTGGTGGTGGGCTTCGAGCACTGCGACGGACCGCACGCTGACCTGTCCCCGGATAGCCCCGATCTGAATCTCCTCGGTGAGGCGCTGACGGTGCTCGGTGAGACACCAGCACCCGATGTGCCGCTGTTCAGTCCGAAGGCGCGGCTCGGGTTCGCGCATCCGGCGATGGACGGCGACCGGCTCGCTCATACAGACCTCGGCCCGGCCAACCTGATCGTCACCCCGCGTGGCCTGCGGATCGTCGACTGGGCCATGGCGACCAAGGCCGCGCCGTGGGTTGAGCTGGCCATGCTCACCCCGTGGCTGATCAGCGCCGGACACGCCCCTGCGCAGGCCGAGCAGTGGCTATCGCGACACCCCGCCTGGGGGCTGACCGATCCAGAGGTATTGGACTACTTCGCGACGAAGAACGCGGAGAAGTGGGCGTCGAAGTCGGCCGGGTTCGCTGCGGCTTGGATGTATGACCTCGCGGCCTGGACGTCTCAATGGGCGGCCTACCGGACCGCCTAGCCGGCTTCAGCGCATGACTCTCCGCCTACTCAGCAACTCCGTCAGCCGTAATGTCCTGACCTGGAGCTTGGTTCCTAAGTCCAGTCTGGAGGATCATTGTCCTCGTTGAGGACGAGGGTGGTCTGTGTTCGGGCTGTCGGCGATGATGGTGGAGTCGGTTTAGATGATCGCGGCTGAGGTTGCGGTGGTGTGGCCGATGCCTCGCGTGCCGTCGTGGAGAGCACGCACCACCGGCGACGAGAGTGACTTAAGACGTAGGCGGTCGATGTCGGACGTCTCTTCGTCAACGTCTGACAATCCGCCGACAAGACGCCCTCCTCCGGCTGCATCGCCGAGCGAACCCGTTAGCAGTGCGCACAGTCGCAACCAGCAGCTTACGACCGAAGTAGGCGGCTTAATGGTCAGGGTTGGCCAATGTCGGAGCTTTGTCAGCGATCGACGCGGTGGGTTATCGACATCCAAAGGCCGGTCGTTAATGGGGGTACCACCGTGCACGCCGACGGCGCAGGAAGCAGCGGCGACGGGCGATCCGGCCGCCAGCTGGTTACCCCTGCCCAACGCTCCCGTAGGAGGGATGTGCCATGGCCCCACGAACCATGCCCGAACCCGGTGCGGTCGATCGCCGAGCCGCCGAGATTTCTACCTGCTCACGCAACACCCGTTGTCCGAGCGGCTGCGTAGCTTGTCGATCGGCGTCGTCACGCAGGAGTACCACAACTGGCCGTTCACCGCCGCCACCAACATCGCCATCGGCGACATCACCACCACGACGGAGCAGGACCGGATCGAGCCGCCGCCTGCGCCGTCGCCCACCACATGATCACCGAGCTGCCCCACGGCTACGAGACGCTGCTGGACCGCACCTTCGCCGACGGGCAAGACCTCTCCGGCGGGCAGACCCGACACGCGGTCAATGCCTATATGTCGGGCGTGAGGGACATACTGTCCCCCCGGCGGCTTCGCCACAGTCGGGCCTAGGCTATCGCTCCGGGTTCATCACCGACGCGCGGACATGAGGTGGATTGAGTGCGGAAGTTGACGTTGCCGCAGTTGGAGCGGCATTTGTTCGCGGCGGCGGACATCCTGCGGGGCAAGATGGATGCCTCGGAGTTCAAGGAGTACATCTTTGGGATGCTCTTCCTGAAGCGGGCGTCGGACACGTTCGACGCCGAGCAGGAACGAGTGCTTGAGCGGTTCAAGTCCCGCGGCGAGGAGGAGGCCAAGCACCGGGCCGAGCAGCCGGAGTCGTACCGAGAGGCGTTCTTCGTCCCGTCCATCGCCCGCTGGCACCATCTGCGCCGGCTGCACGATAACGTCGGCGACCAGATCAATAAGGCCCTCGCCGCGCTGGAGCACGCCAACCCGGACTCGTTGGAGGGCGTGGTTCAGCACATCGACTTCAACCGGCAGGTCGGGGCCTCCCGGATCCCCGACAAGCGGCTGCGGGATCTGATCGCGCACTTCAGCCGGCACCGGCTACGGACCGAAGACTTCGAGTTCCCCGACCTGCTCGGCGCGGCGTACGAATATCTAATCAAGGAGTTCGCCGACTCAGCCGGTAAGAAGGGCGGGGAGTTCTACACCCCGCGCGCTGTGGTCCGGATGATGGTGCGCCTGGTGAAGCCCGAAGAGGGCATGAGCGTCTACGACCCGTGCTCCGGCTCCGGTGGCATGCTAATCCACACCAAAGAGTACGTGGAGGAGCACGGCGGCGATCCCCGCAACCTGGTCCTCGCCGGGCAGGAGGCCGCCGGCAGCGTCTGGTCGATTTCCAAGATGAACCTACTGCTGCACGGCATCCCCGATGCGAAGATCGAGAACGACGACACCCTCGCGAACCCGCGTCACGCCCACGGCGGCCAGCTTGATGTCTTTGATCGGGTACTGTCCAACCCGCCGTTCTCGCTGAACTACTCGCAGGACGGCATGCGCTACAGCAACCGCTTCCGCTGGGGCTGGGCGCCGGAGGGTGGCAAGAAGGCCGACCTGATGTTCGTCCAGCACATGGTCGCCGTGCTGAAGGCCAACGGGACCGCCGCCACCGTCATGCCGCACGGGGTGCTGTTCCGCGGCGGCGCCGAGCGGGAGATCCGCACCAACCTGCTCGATGACGACATCATCGAGGCGGTCATTGGCCTGGCGCCGAGCCTGTTCTACGGCACGGGCATCCCCGCGTGTGTGCTCGTGCTGCGCGCCCGTGGCTCCAAGCCGGTCGAGCGGGCCGGCAAGGTGCTGTTCATCAACGCTGACCACGAATACAGCGCTGGCCGCGCGCAGAACTACCTGCTGCCCGAGCACATCGAGAAGATCGTGTACGCCTACGAGGCGTTCGAGGACATCCCGGGCTACGCGCGGGTCGTGACCCGCTCCGAGTTGCGCGACAACGACGACAACCTCAACATCCGTCGATATGCCGACAACGCCCCGCCACCAGAGCCTCACGACGTGCGCGCCCACCTGCACGGCGGTGTACCGAAGGCCGAGGTCGCCGGCAAGGCGAACCTGTTCGCCGCGCATGGCTTCACCACCGAGGCCGTGTTCGTCGACCGGGACAACGCCTACTACAACTTCGCGCCCGAGCTCGACCGGGCCGTGCTCGCCCCACTTGTCACCGACCATGCAGGGGTACGCGGCCGTGAAGCCGAACTGGCTGCCGTCCAGGGGTCGTGGTGGCAGGAGCACCGCAAGCTCGTCATCGAGTTGCCGTCGACCAAGCGGCTGATGGCGGCACGCACCGAGCTGATCGAGTCGTTCACGACCGCCCTACTGCCGATCGGTCTGCTCGATCGCTTTCAGATCGCCGGCGTCATCGTCCGCTGGTGGGACGCCAACCAATACGACCTGCGCACCCTCGCGACCCACGGCTTCGGCGGCGTCATGGACGGCTGGACCACCACTATTAGCACGGCTCTGGACGACGAGAAGGCCAAGATGGACCCGCTGGAGCACCGGCTGGTGCCGAAGCTCGTGCCGGAGTACCTGGACGAGCTGAACGCTGTCGAGGCGCAGCGCGCTGAGCTGGACGTACAGATCAAGGCTACGACCGCATCCGCCGACGGCGAGGACGAGTCAGCCTACGAGGATACCCAAGACACGATCAGCCCGGCCGAGCTGAAGCGGCTGAAGTCCGAGCTGGCCAAGGTGAAGAAGCGGCAGCGGGAGCTGAAGGTGCAGTTCATCACAACCTTGGAGAAGGCGCGAGCGGACCTGACTGGCGGCCAGGAACAAGACCTCGTCATGCAGATCTGGTACGCCGACCTGGCGGCGCATCTGAACGGTTACGTCACCGCCAACCGCCGCAAGGTCATTATTGACCTCGAGAATTGGTGGGACAAGTACGCCACCTCCCTGGCTGACATAGAAGCCCAACGAGACGCCGCGTCCGCGAAGGTCACCACCTACCTTGAGGAACTCGGCTATGTCGTCTGAAATCCTAAAGCGACACTTCGGTGAACTGCCGCCAGGGTGGTCCACGGAAAAGATCGGGGACTGCCTTACCGAGGTTTCAAGTCCCATTCGGATGCGCGACTCTGAGCGCTACCCACTAGTCAGCGTCCGGCGCCGCAACGGTGGCATGTTTCATCGGGGAACGCTACAGGGTAAAGAAATCCTAACGAAGACACTGCAGTGGGTGATCCCAGGGACATTTGTCATCGCCCGCATGCAAATCGTTCACGGGGCATGCACCTTCGCTCCCGAGGATTTCGCAGGATGCGCGGTCTCCAAGAGTTATTCCAGTTTTGCATCGACGCCTCGTTGCGACGCCAAGTTCTTCTCCTGGTTGGCGCGGCATCCGCTAATGTATGCCTACTTTGTTGATTCGAGCCATGGTGTCGTAATCGAGAAGATGACATTCGACCAGGACCGTTGGCTTTCTCAGCCAATATGCCTTCCGCCCCCGGCGGAACAGTCCCGAATCGTGGAGATCTTGGACTCGGTCGAGGAATGCATTCGCTCCACGGAGCTCCTGATCACCAAACTAGAGAAGCTCAATACCGCGCTTGTCTGCGAACTCCTGACAGGCGGCTCGGATACGGATTTGGAGCGAGCGCGAGTCGGAGAAGTTCTACATAGGGCAGAGTATGGAATCTCCTCGCCCTTGGATTACTGTTCGGGTACGCCAGTGCTCCGGATGAATAATCTTAAGGACGGTGAAGTCGATACGTCGGACCTGAAGTCGACACTCCTGCCCGTACCAAGAAAGTTGATGCTTTCAACCGGCGATGTGCTCTTCAATCGAACAAATAGCTTCGATAATGTCGGGCGGACTTCCATCTGGCGCGGCCCCTCTGGGGCGATTACCTTTGCCTCATATCTCGTTAGGCTTGTCCAGGATGATCGGGTCATACTGCCGGAGTACTTAACCCTCTGGCTAAATTTAGAGGAAGTTCAAAAAGAAATGCGCCGGTTCGCCACTCCGGGGGTGCACCAGGTGAACATCAATCCGACTAACCTTAAGAAGGTCGGAATTCGATACCCGACATCCCTAGCGCAGCAAGCAGCGGTCTGCAAGCGCGTTGCGGCCAGCAGGGAGCCCATTATTCGGATGCGCAGCGAGCTGGGAAAGCTGCTTAAGCTTAAGCAAGGACTGATGGAGGATCTGTTGATGGGGCGGGTTCGCCCTCATGCGGAGGCGGTTTAGCGCATGGGTTCGGGGCCGGAGTACGAGCGGGTTGAGTTGCCGTTGGTCAAGCAGCTTTGCGGTATGGGCTGGGAGCACATCGAGTGCGCGCACTCCTCCCGACCAAACGATACCGGACGGGAAAGCTTTAATGACGTACTCCTGCTTGACCGAGTTCGCGCCGCACTGCGCCGGATCAATATTGACGATGATGGAAATCAGTGGCTCGACGATGGCCGGATAAATCAGGCGATCTCCCGGCTCACCCGGCCGCAAGCCAAGTCTCTGCTGGAGATCAACGAAGAGCTAGTTGAGACGCTTCTGCGCGGCGTGATCGTGGACGGTTGGGACGGCGGGCGCGCTCGTACCATCCATTTCGTCGACTGGATAGCCGCCGACCCGCTGGACCGTAACGATTTCCTGGTTGTCAACCAGTTCCGTGTTGACCCGCCCGGCAGCCGTACGCCGATCTATCTCGACGCTGTCCTGTTCGTCAACGGCATCCCGCTGGTCGTGATCGAGGCCAAGTCGCCTACCAAGCCCGACCCGATCGGTGACGCGATCGACCAGCTGCGTCGCTACGCCAACCAGCGCGAGTCGGTTGAGCCGGAGGGCAGCGAGCGGCTGTTTCACACCAACCAGTTCGTGGTGGCGACCTGCTTCGAGGAGGCCAAGGTCGGCACGTTCACCTCGCTCGCCGAGCACTACACGGAGTGGAAAACGACTGCCCCCGTACGGGAAAAGGATGTCGAGGCCGAAATCGGGGCGGCACGGCTGTCGCCGCAGCAGCGCCTGGTCGCGGGCATGCTGCGGCCGGACCGGCTGCTGGACCTAGTCCGGCATTTCACGCTGTTCATGCAGCCCGAGGAGCGCAAGATCAAAGTGGTCGCGCGCTACCAGCAGTATCGGGCGGTATGCGCGACGATCGACCGTCTCGTCACGGGCCGGACTCGCGCCCAGGACGGCGAGCACGACCGGCGCGGCGGGATCATCTGGCACACACAAGGCTCCGGCAAGAGCCTGACCATGGTGTTCCTGGTCCGAGCGATGCGCTCGCACCCCGCACTCGTCGGGTTCAAGGTCGTCGTGGTGACCGACCGCAAGGACCTCCAGAAACAGCTCGCCTCCACCGCCGAACTCACCGGTGAAACCGTCCTGACTGCCACACGCGTCGCTAAGGCCAAGGAGCTACTGCGCACCTCTGGCAAGGCGCTGATCTTCGTCATGATTCAGAAGTACCGCGACCCAGAGGCGAAGAAGACCGACGACGCGGCGCTGAAGAACATCGGCGAACTGGACCCCTCGCCCGAAGTGCTGGTGCTGGTGGACGAGGCGCATCGGTCGCACGGCAGCACCCTGCATGCGGCGCTTCGCAAGGCCTTGCCAAATGCCGCCCGCGTCGGCTTCACCGGCACACCGATTATCATGGGTGACAAGCCCAAGACTCACACCATCTTCGGCAACTACCTGGACCGGTACGATATCCGCCAGTCTGAGACCGACGGCGCCACCGTGCCAATCGTGTACGAGGGCCGCACCACTCGCGGCGGCGTCACCGACGCCGACGACATCGACGAGTTCATCGACCTGTACGGGCTTACCCCGGAACAGACAGAGCAGCTAAAGCAGCGGTACGCCACCAAGCGGAACGTCGCCGAAGCCGAGCAGCTTATCGCCGCCAAGGCAAAGAACATGTTGCGGCACTACGTCGGCGCTGTACTGCCCAACGGATTCAAGGCGCAGGTAGTGGCCACCAGCCGACGGGCCGCCGTCCGCTACCGCACCGCGCTGCAGGCCGCCCGCGACGCCCTCGTAGGCGATCTGGACGCCCTCGACCCCGTCTGGAAATCCTCCGACGCCTTAGAGCGCATCGATCGACTGCCCGCCAAACGGGCCGAGCTAGTGCGAGCGTGGCCGTACCGCGACGTCATCGCGCAACTCGACTTCGTGCCGGTGATCTCCGCAGCGCAGAACGACGAGACCGACATCGCGCCGTGGACAAGTGGCCATGAACAGGTCGTCGAGGACTTCAAGACCCGGAAGCTGCCGATGGCCGGCGTACCGGCCGAGCAGGCCAACCCGGTCGCCATGCTGATCGTCAACGCGATGCTGCTTACCGGCTTCGACGCCCCCCGGGAGCAGGTGCTTTACCTGGACAAGGCGATCCGCGAGGCGGACCTGTTGCAGGCTATCGCCCGGGTCAATCGCACCGCGCCGGGCAAGCGCAACGGCTACGTCGTGGACTACTACGGCGTCTCGCACCACCTGGCGGAGGCGCTCGAGGCGTACGCCGCCGACGACATCAAAGGCGCACTTACCAGCCTGAACGATGAAGTACCCCGGCTGGCCGCCGCCCACGAAGCCGTACGCCAGCTCTTCGCGCCGCTGCGCGACGTCGGTACGGTCACCGTGCAGGACGCCTGCGTGGAAGCCCTGGCCGACGAGCGGCTGCGGGTCCGGTTCGAGACCGCGTTGAAGGCGTTCACCCGCAGCATGGAGATCGTGCTGCCGTCGGAGACGGCCCTGCCATATGTGGCCGACGCGAAGGCGTTTGGCACTATTGCTCACCTGGCCCGTCGCCGCTACCGCGATCACACCTTGTTCGACGTGCGGGTGTATGGCGAGAAGGTAAGGGCGCTCATCGATGCCCATGTCCAGGCGCTGGGCATCGAGCAGAAGATCCCGCCGATCTCGATCACCGCCGCCGACTACGCCGATAAGGTCAGCAGACTGACGAGCCCGCGAGCCAAGGCGTCGGAGATGGAACACGCGATTCGTCACCATATCAGCGAACGGATGGACAGTGACCCCGCGCACTACGCGCGGCTGTCCGAGCACCTGGAACACGTGCTGAGCGAGCTTAAGGACCAGTGGGAACAGCTCGCCTTGGCGCTCGCCGACTTCCTGCCGGTGGTGACCGCCGGTCGTACCGAGGCCACTGACGGGCTCGACCCGCTCACCGAGGCGCCATTCCACGACCTGCTCATTCAGGCGCTGACCGAAAACAGCCGGGAGGTCACGCCAGAGCGGGCCGGGCCGTTGCGCCAGGTAACGATCGACATCGTGCACCTGATCAGGGAGGACGTACGGCTGGTTGGCTTCTGGGACAACGCCCACAAGCGAGAGCAGTTACGCCGCGCGGTCATCCACCGCCTTGATGACACCAGGATGGAGGACGGCAGCGACCTATTTGACTACGCCTGGCTCCGTCCCCTCGCCGACCGACTCCTCGAGTTGGCCAAGCACAACCATCACCGACTGGCGTCGTCGTCGTGAGCGTGACAGAGGCGCTGCCCGACACCATGCTGATCGGGGACCTTCAATTCGCGGTTCGCGAGTCGTCACGCCGAGCCACCGTCGGGATCACCGTCGACCGGGACGGCTCGCTACAACTTCACGCGCCCGCAGCCTGCCCGCCGGACGCGCTCGCCGCGTGGGCTCATTCCAAGCGAATTTGGGTGTACCGCAAGCTCGCCGAGAAGGACCTGCTGTTGTCGACCCGGCCGACGAAGGAATTCGTCTCTGGCGAGGGGTTCTCGTACCTGGGCCGCAGCCACCGGCTGTTGGTGGCCGACGCCGAATCTGTCCGGATGGACCGCGGCCGGATCGTCATGCCCCGCGCTGCGATCACGAGCGGCACGGCGGGCACGGCACTGATTCAGTGGTACCGCTCGCGCGGCAAGCACTGGTTACCAGGCCGGCTCGTGCCATGGTCCGCCCGCACGGCATTACGAGCCAGAGCTGTCGAGGTGCGGGATCTCGGCTACCGCTGGGGCTCCCTCAGCAGGAACGGCACGCTGAACGTCCACTGGGCGACGCTTCAGCTTGCGCCTCGGCTGATCGACTACGTCCTCGTCCACGAGCTGGCGCACATCCCACATCCACAGCACACTCCCCAGTTCTGGGCAACGGTCGAGCGCGCCATGCCTGACTACGAACGCCGGAAAGATGACCTCGTGGTCGTCGGAGCAGGTCTATGGCTGGGCTAAATCAACTCGTTCGTTCGGCGCCTACTGCCTCCGGCCGTCGCCGATACGAAGCAGAGGAGCGAAAAGTCTTCTCTGAGAGCGAACACCATAGTGACCCTTAAGGTCGCATCAATGGGACTTGATGGAGCGACTATCCGGACGTGTTGGCATCAAAAGGTCTGGGCGGCGTCAAGGATTCGGTGTGTGGCCTGACCATCGGAACGGCGGTCAAGATGGGTCCGAGTGTCGCTGGCGGGTGGCGCAGGCGGTACGGCGGGGTGACCGCTTGGTCGGACGGGCCGCTGGTTTGTGTCCGATGGGCGACTTTCACCGTCTCGCTGCAGAGCTACTCGGTATGAACGATGCGCATCTTGCAGACGCTGCAGCGGCAGCACGAGAGTCGCATAGACCCGGGGGGCCAACAGATGGGACTGTTTGGACCGAGCAACCCGCTTGACGAAGACCTGCGACGAGCCCTAATCGGAGATTCAGGTTCCGATCGCAAGGTGGTGGCGAAGGCTCAGGCTGCGATTCGGAGCTCTCTCCGATCGGGCGAGCCGGTCCGGGCCATCGCGGTTGATCAGTTCATGGGTTGGCCGATGCTTGTCGTGACAGACCGTCGATTAATGGTTATGGACCGAGGCGGGAAGTCGCTGCAGAAGAGCCTCGACCCCGAGCAGATCGATCAGGCTGCGCCTGCCGCCTCCGGCCTTGTCCGTGTCCTGACCGATGACGGTGATCTTGCCGTGAGGCTACGGGATTACGCCTGTGCTCGAATGTTCGTCCGCGCCGTCAACGACTCGCTGCTGTCCCGACGCCCGCGGACAATTCCGACGCTCTATCCGAAGTTCTTCCTCGAATTGCTGGCCGCGGCGGACACGCCAGCGACGCCGACCAACGTGAGCCGGTTCGTGGAACGGGTCTTTGTCATGATCAAGGGCCAGGCGAACGTGTTCTTCCAGCAGCTGGACGAACCGGCAGCTCAGGCTGAGTTCAACAACCACTTCGACGGTGGCGGGCCCGAGGACCGGGTCCTCAACTGTGTCGATGACATGATCGACTGGCTGTGGAAGTGGAATCCCGCCTGCCACCGCCCCTTGGAGCGCACAGTCCGGAGTATCCACGATGGCTTGCTGATGCCCCACAGCTTCTTGCACACCAACGGCGGCGACATCACGCCGTGGTCCGAGTGGGCGAGCAAAGCCTAGGCCGGGACGCCAAGGTACGAACCGACTGTTGAACTGGACGCCTAGGACCGGACCATGGAGTTTCGCGAACTGCTCAGCCGCATGGCTGCCGTCGAACAGATGTGCGATGCCGCGCGGCAACACAACGACATACCGTTGTTGGAGTCGGCAATTGACCAGGTACGTTGGGTTCTCTCACAGATGTCTCCCGCCGATGCTTTACGACCGGATTTCAGCGTCGAACTCGCCCGCTGCCTGAGCCTGAAATACCGACTCACCGGAGAGATTTCGGCTCTGCGGGAGTCCATCGCGGTGCTGCGTACGGCGGCGTCCGCCGTCGCGGTGACTGACGCAATCCAGCTGGTATGCCTGAACAACCTGGGCAACGCCCTAGCGGACTGGCATCAGGCGACAGGCGAGGCGGCGGCACTCGAAGCGGCTGAGGCAGCGTTTCGGCGCGTTGTAGCTCTGATGTCGGACGCGGACATGCGTCGGCCCAACGTCCTGAGCGCCCTCGGCGACGTCCTCTACCAGCGATACCGGGAGGGCGGCCGACCTGCGCTCCTGGACGAGGCGCTGGCTCTGGTGCGGTTGGCTGTCGATTCGATGACCGCGTCATCTCCCGGGTACGCCGTCGCTGCCAACAACCTCGCGAACGTCCTGCTGGAGCGTCATCAGATCACCGGCGACTCCACAGCGCTGACCGAAGGTGCGGCGAGGCTTCGATCAGTGCTGACCGTCCCCAACCTTGACCCGGCCGACCACGCGTTGGTCCTCGGCACACTCGGCACCGCCTTGGTGCTCGAACATGAGGCGACAGGAAATGCTGAGGCGTTGATTGAAGCCGAGCGCGCTTTGGCGACGACGCTCGAGCTCACTCCACCTGGCGGCACCCTACGCGCCGGCTACCTGAACACCCTCGGTAACGTCTACTCCGACCGCTTCCGAAGAGCTGGCGACCGTGAAGCCCTCGACCGGGCGACGCTCTTTTACCGGCAGGCAGTCGAGGCTCTCGGCCACTCCGACACGTCCTATCCAGCCTTCATCGCCAACCTCGCCAACACCCTGGCCGACCGCTACGAGCTCTATGGCGACCTGCCCGCGCTCAACGAGGCAGTCGCACTACTCCATCAGGCGATGGATCAGTCGGCCCCATCCGGTAGGGCTCTGATCGGAAGCAATCTCGGTGCGGCGTTGCTGCGCAAGTACCAACGCGAGCGCGATCAGGTCGTCCTCAATCAGGCCATCTATGCCCTAGAGAACGCGCTGCATGTCGCTGACATTGGCGACACCCGCCAACCAATGATCCTGAACAACCTCGCCAACGCGCTACACGAGGCATATAAGCTCACGGGGGATGCCGCGCGGCTGCGGGATGCGCAACGGTGCTATCGCCAGGCGGCCTCTGCCGGCGGTGATGGCGATCCCATTACGGCGATGGCCTTGAGTAACCTCGGCAATGTCTTGGTCGATGTCCACCAACGCTTCGCCGACCAGGATGCCTTGGCGGAGGGCATTGACGCCCTACGCGAGGCTGCCAGCCACACCCACAGTGGGCATGCCATCCGGGGCCAGATCCTGACCAACCTTGGCTCGGCCCTACGCACGCAGCACCGCCTTACCCCGTCGGAGGGACTGGCAGCCGAGGCGGGCCAGGCGTTCGCCGAGGCGGCACAGCTTTCCTCTACCGCTCCCCGACGACGGGTCGCCGCAGCCCGCGCATGGGCTGAATCGGCGGTGGCGACAGACGGCAACGAGGCGCTGCACGCCTACCAGTTGGCGGTGGACCTGCTGCCGGATGTTGCCCCTCACCACATGCATCGGCAAGATCAAGAGCATGGCTTGACCAGCCTGGGTGGCCTCGCCGCCGATGCCGCGGCAGTTGCCCTCGCCGGTGGCGATGTCATGGAGGCCCTGAGGCTGGTCGAATCCGCCCGTGGCGTCCTTGTGAGCCACACGATCGACCGGCAGCACGATCTCGCGCTGCTGCAGAGGGAGGCCTCTGACCTCGTCCACGAATATACGGTGCTGCGGATGCAGCTCGATGCGCCCACGAGCACGATCACGTCGCCACTCCTGGCCGCAAGCCCGACGGGCAACAAGACCCGACGCAGACACCCCTCGTACGCCGACGAGGTGGAGCGGCGCAGGGAGCTGACGGAACGATGGGCCCGGCTTTTGCAGGACATCCGCAACCGTCCCGGGCTCGAGGGCTTCCGCACCCCGCCAACCGCAGCCGACATTCTTGTTGACGCCGGTGACGGCCCGGTTGTCGTTCTCAACGTCAGCCGTTACCGCAGCGACGCCCTGATCATCCTGCGGCGTCGCGTCTGGTCCATTCCACTACCAGCGCTGACTCCCAAATCAGTGTCCGAGCAGGTGATGGCGTGCTCCAGAGCGTTGGGCGAAGCCCACAACCCCCATGCGCCGATCATGGAGCGTCAGATCGCCGAGAACGAACTCCTGCAGATCCTTGCCTGGCTATGGGACGCTGTCGCCCAACCCGTCCTGGACGCACTCGCGCCGTACCTGTCGGGCACACGCCGCATCTGGTGGGTGCCGACCGGACTGCTCAGCTTCCTCCCCATTCACGCCGCAGGCCACTACGACAAGCCGGCCACCACCCTCCTCGATCGGGCCGTCTCGTCCTACGCCCCGACCATCCGGTCGCTCGGCCACGCACGACGCCGACGACCATCGTCAGCGGCGCGTACGCTCCTCGTTGGCATGCCGGAGACACCCGGCTGGGCCGCGCTGCCCGTCGCCGTCTCCGAATGCGAGGCGGTTGCTCAACTCGTCCGATCTGCCACTCGGCTCGTCGGAAAAGACGCAGTCAGGCAAAGACTGATCGCCGAACTCGGCCAGCACCAGCATTTCCACTTTGCCGGTCATGCCCACGGCAACCTTGCCGCACCTTCGGACGGACGCCTGCTCCTACACGACCACGCCCGAACCCCATTCACCGTCGCTGACGTGGTCCGACTCGACCTGACCGGCGCCGAACTCGCGTTCCTGTCCGGCTGTGACACCGCCCTGTCTGGTATCGACCTGGCTGACGAAGCGATCAACCTCGCCTCGGCCTTTCACCTTGCCGGTTTCCGACATGTTGTCGCTAGCTTGTGGGCCATTAACGACGCGCTGGCCCACCAGGTGGCCGCGCCGGTGTGGCGCTCGGTCAGCGACCGTAACACGACGGCGAGCATCGCTGCTGCGACAAACGAGGGCGTGCGCGCACTGCGCGATGCATGGCAGCGCTGCCCCTCACGCTGGGCCGGCTACATCCACGTTGGCCCCTGACGACGCCGAAGGGATCAACACCATGGTGATCGACAAGGCCGGACTTGCGACGTTATGCGACTTGCTCTGCTGGCTCGCACATATGCGGCTGACCCCCGAGCAAGCTTCCGAAGCCCAGGCCTTGATCACGGCCGCCCGCCGCGGCGAATACCTCGGCGATCGACTGGTGACATTCGCCGCGCAGTTCGGCGTCCCCCTCGAAGTTGGCCACCTGCGCGGCGGCAACCCCGGAACCCTCATGGGGGCGACGGAACATGTCTCCATGCAGATCTACGCCTGCCCCGCCGGTGAATGCAGCCGGCGTTGGATACGGCGTCCCGGACGCGACATCCCGCTCTGCGTTGTCAGTGGGCGCCAACTGCACTGCCAGCGCTCATGACGGGCTTCTTCAGCGAACTCGGCAAGCAACTGGCCGAGAAGTGGGTCTCCCTGCTGGTAATGCCCGGTCTGCTATTCGCTGCCACAGTGGTGACCGGGCTCCTCGCCGGACACCGGCACGCCTGGGATGTCGAACGGCTCGTGCGCCGAGGTGACCAACTCGCCACCTCGATGCAGAAGACCGGCACCACTGCTGTCCTCCTAGCCGCGGCCGCCGTCCTCCTAGCCGCCGCGGCATGCGGCGTCCTGGCACGCGCCGTAGCGTCGCTCGTCGAGCAGGCATGGCTAGGACGATGGCCCGCACCCTTGCGACGCTTCAGTACCTCCCGCACCCAGGCGCGGGCAGCACGATGGACCTACCTCTCAGAGCAGTACGAAGCCGCGGAACATGCACCTCCCGCTGTCCGGGACCGCCTCGCGGCCGACCGTCGGCAAGTCAGCGGAAGCGAGCCGCAGCGCCCCACATGGATGGGCGATCGACTCTGCTCCGTTGACGCCGTCATCTGGGCCGAATACCGCCTCGACCTCACCTCGGCGTGGCCCCGGCTCTGGCTGCTGGCCGCCCCCGAGTCACGGACCGAAATACAATCCGCGCGCGTTGCCTTCGACCGGGCGACGCTACTCGCCGGGTGGGGTGTCCTCTATTTGCTCGTCGGCATAGGTTGGTGGCCAGCCATCATCCTCGGAAGCATCGTGTGGTGGACGGCCTGGCGGCAGGGCAGGAGCCGAATCGACGCCTACGCTGACCTGGCCGAAGCCCTCGTTGATCTCCACATCGGCCAACTAGCGGCGGCATTGTCCATCCCCTCAAGCGATCCCAGCAACACCATCACTGGCGTAGGCCGGCAGATCACTGAGCGACTCCGCAAAGGCCGCTAGACCCAAATGCCGTCACCAGCCTGTCCATGGCGCCCCGCAGCATTCCGACGGTGCGCGAGTCCCTGGCCGCGCACACCCTGCACGAGTGCTGCCAGATCGCCGACACGGCCCTTGCCGCCCCCAGCCCGGATGCAGCCCGGGCCGCGGCGGCCGGTGCTTCGCGTCAGCTCCGTTCCGGCGACGGCGTGTCCGTGCGGTGAGCCGGCCACGGTCACCAGCGGTCCGTCGTTCAGATTGTCCAGCCTGACGGCGCCCTCCACGTCAGGGCAACAGGCGGCCGGCGAGGCTGCATTGGATCGACCCGGCTCGTGCCCGCACGCCAGCCGCTGAACGCATAAAGTTTCCTGGCTGCTTCCTCACCGCTTCACAAAGGCGTCCTTCGATGGCCACGATTGTCAGAGACGGTTGCCGTCCACCCAGTGCTGAGGAGGCCCCTATGCGGGTAACCCGAGTCCCTGCCCGTTTTCCGCGCATCACGCGCCATGCCGCTGCGGTCGTCCTCGCCGCCGTCGCCGCCCTGGTCGGCGTCAGCGCACAGCCCGCGTCCGCCGCACCGCCCGGGATCCCGTCGAAGGCAACAGCGCAATCACAGCTCAACGCCCTGACCGTGGCAACCCAGGGCTCGACCAGCGGCTACTCCCGGGACCTGTTCCCGCACTGGATCACGATCAGCGGTAGCTGCAACACCCGCGAGCAGGTCCTCAAACGCGACGGCACCTCCGTCGTCGTCGACAGCTCCTGCGCGGCCACCTCCGGCCGCTGGTACAGCCCGTACGACGGCGCGACCTGGACGGCGGCCTCCGACGTCGACATCGACCACGTCGTCCCCCTCGCTGAGGCGTGGCGCTCCGGCGCCAACTCGTGGACGACCAGCCGCCGGCAGAGCTTCGCCAACGACCTCACCCGCCCGCAGCTGATCGCGGTGACGGACAACGTCAACCAGTCAAAGGGCGACCAGGACCCCTCCACCTGGCAGCCGCCTCTCTCGTCGTACCGGTGCACCTACAGCAAGATGTGGATCACTGTGAAGTACAACTGGAGCCTGAAACTGCAGTCGTCGGAGAAGTCCGCCCTGCAGAGCATGCTCAACACCTGTAGCTCCTGAGCGCGATCCGGCTGACGGTCTGGCGCCCCGAGGCGCGGACCGTCAGCCGGGTGCTAGGTCTGCTGTGGCGGCTGGCTGTCGCCGGACTGCTTGCGCCATTGGCCGCCCGCGTCGGCGGCGAGCAGACGCTTGACCATGGCGAGCGCCTCGTCTTCGGTGTCGAACTCCCACCGGAGCACTCGGCCGGTCTCGCTGTCGCCGGCTCGGGCGGTGACCTTCCACCGGACCTCGCGGACGAGCCACACATCTCGGCGGCCCAGGCGCCCCCAGATCCCGTTCCACCAGCGCGCCGCCACATCCTCCACGAGCGCATCGTACAAGCGTACGAACGACGGATGATGTTGGGTAGCGATGTGGCCAGGCTGGGGTGGTGTCGTTCTCTGATCGGACCACGGGCCGCTTTGGCTCTGGTCGGTTGGCAGCCCATGCCGACGTCACTGGTCCTGGGGGACAGGGCCCTCGTACCGGAAGGTTGGCGGGTCGACCTCGCCGGCGCAGCGGAGGTAGCGGTGTTGCACCGGCGGGCTGGGATGATCGCGGGCACCGAGGTAGGCGCCGCTCTGCGGCAGGACGATGGCCTGCGGAAGGGACCCGTCGTCGTCAACCTCAATGTGGGTGAAGCGGCCGTCGGCGGGTCCGCCGAGCAGCCATGCCTCGACGGCGGGCATCAGCGACTCACTGTCAGTGCGGCGGCGGCTGTCAGCAGCCCGGCGACGGCGGCGAGGAGGGCGGCCGTCGCGCCGATGAGGCCAGTAACACCGGCGAGGTGCTCCAGCGGTGTCGGCCTGTCCGTGCGCCGCGATCGGCTGCGTCCACCCCGGGTCATGGCTGCGCTCCTTCGTCGTTGGATGGGACGTGGCGTCGTCCCTGTGGAGGTACTTCAGCAGTGGTGGTCCAACTGATCAATGCCCGATCGGATTAGCTGTGGACAACTCAGGTGCCTGTGGATAGCCGGATGATCACTGCGGGCTCGTGAGATCATGCGCCGCTCTTCGCCGACCCCGAGCGAGATGGGCCGATGAGAACGCCGTCGTGAGCCCACACGTGGTGACCGTCGGGCCATTGAATAGCTGGCCCGTCGTCGGCATGGAGACGGTCCTGCTCGTCGAGTGTGAGCAGGGTGGGTCGCTCGCTCATGACCACGGTTCTGGGGAAGGGCCACCAGGGTCCGCTGGTGAGCGCGACGTCGCGGCAGCCCTGCCAGGCGGTGCCGGGGTCGGTATCGAAGATTCTGCGGTAGGTGTCGATGGCCGCTAGGACCATGAGGTCGGGGTAGAGGCACCAGGCCGGGTCGAAGAATCGGTCGTTGAGGTCAGGTGTGCTGTAGCGGACGACGGCACGGGCTTCGTCGTTCTGGTCGACGAGCCCGTGCTCGTCGGGCCAGTACCAGGCCGGTTGGAGCGTGTAATCGGCGCTGATCGCGCGGTCGATCGCCGACCACTGAGGGCTCAGGACGTGCCGGTAGGTCTGGTGCACGGCGTGAAGCACGGGCCGCAGCGCCGATCGCTCGGACGGCAGGACAGGCGGGCACCGGTAGGGGCGCTCCATGAGGTCGTACCGCTCGTCCATGCCGTCGTAGCGTTGCTCGCCGTAGAACCCCTTGCGTTCGAAGTAGGAGTGGAACTGACCGAAGGCGCTCAACCGCTCAGTGTCGCTGGCCCGATCGATGAGTGGGGCGCGGGCTGCGGACAACGCCTGGTTCAACACCGCCCGACGCACGGATTTGACGAGTGGAGCCTGCCCCTCGTCGAGGAAACTCCTGATGAGCTCGAGAGCGGCCCGGGGAGACGGGCACCAGATGAACTCTGTGGGCTCGGGCCTGCCTGCGGTGCGGTAGGCGGCGCGGGCTGCGGCTTCGGCGGCGTCGTGATCGGCGGGTTCGGTTGTCAGGACTGCGCGGGCCCAGGTGCGGGCGATGCCGTCGGTGGGGTAGGCGGATGTGTTAGAGGGCTCCACGGTTCCATCCAATGCGTGTTGGTGTCGTTGGCAAGAGGCCCGCAGGCGGGAGACGGCCTCACCACGAGGCTTCCTCGAGGAGATTCGTCGGCGGTTCGGCGGACGGTGACGCTGGTGCGCTTTCGGCTCGCCTCTGCTGGCCGTGAGTGATTGACAGGTGACGTGAATGTGATCCTCATGTTTGACTATGGACATGGGGGCGGGGGAAGCGCGGTTGTCGATCGACTGCGGCAGCGCCGGCACCCAAGCCGTCCTGGCGTGGGCCGACGGCAGCGCACACGTGCTGACATTCGACGGGAATCCCGCCGTACCCAGCGCGCCGCATATGCCCGCCAACGGGCAGGCGGCGGGGCAGCCCGCAGCGTTCATTCCGGGGCCGCGCCATCCGATGGAGGACGCGACGGCAGGTGACGCTGGCGGCGACGCGCTGGAGGTGGCGGCGTCGCCGCTGCGCCGGGTCGCCGCCGAAGCCGAGCGGGTCGTCGGTCAGCCGGTGCGGGATGTGCGGGTGGTAGTCCCGGCGGGATGGGGGCCACGGCGGCGGACCTGGATGCGACAGGTCGCGCACCGGGCGGGGTTGCCGCAACCACGTCTGGTGGAAGCCCCGGTGGCGGTCGCCGAGTATCTACTCACCACTGGTGTGCGGGTGCCGGTCGGTGCCTTCCTTGTCGTCTGTGACGTCGGCGCTGGCGCGGAGGTGACGGTGCTGCGCCGCGGGCCCGCCGGGTTCGAGGTCCTCGCGACCCTCGCCGACGCCGCGGCTGGCGGCACGGCAATCGATCACGCGCTCGCCGACGCCCTCATCGGCGCGTCGACGGGAGAGGGCCAGCGCGCGTCGGTGGCGGACAGCGTTCGAGTGGCCAAGGAAGCGTTGGTAAGCCATCCGGCTGTCACGGTTCCGCTCCCGGACCGGCCGCCGGTAATAGCGAACAGCGCGATGCTCGACGAGGCCGTCCGGCCGGTGGCGTGGCGCGTGGCGCAGTTGACGCAGGAAACCGTCGCCGCCGCCGAGCTCACGCTCGGCGACCTCGCCGGCATCTACTGTGTGGGCGGCAGCGCCCAGTTACCGCACCTAGCGGCGGCGATCGCCGAGCACACAGGCACCGCACCCATAGTCGTGCCCGAGCCGGCGCTGGTCGCGGCCCGGGGCGCCGCTGACGTCGGCGCCGTCGATACCGCGACGGTCGAGCGGGTGGAGGTGCCGGTGCCGCCCGTGCGGCGGGCGGCGGCGATCGCGGTCCCAGGCTTCGCGTCGCTGGCCCTGATCTGGCAATGCCTCCTGACCGCGGAGCGGCACGGGACGCTCGGTGTGTACTACTCGGTGAGTGTGAACTGGGGCGAGTTCACGATGGCGGCCGTGATGGCCTTGCTGGCGTGCCTGGCCGCGGGCACGGTCCTCGGCTCGCTGATCGCCGCCCGCAGTCCCACCCCCGGCACCCGAACCGAAGGGGGAAGGGTCAGCGTCGGGATCCTCGCCGCGGTGTCCCTCGGCGCGGCGATCGCTGGCCTGTACGCGGTGGTCACCAGCCAATACTTCGGTATGCCCGTCGGCCCGTACCTGAAGTGGGCGCTGTGGCCGATCGCGCCGGTGTCGGTGATGGCCGTGGCGATGGCGGTCGTCGCCGCCCGGCAGTGGCGTGCCCCGCACGGCGGCTGGTCGGCGTTGCTGGCCGCGCCGACCGGATCCATCGTCGCCGCCACGCTCGGCATGGGGCTGATCCAGTACTCACTGACCGCCGACCGGTGGCCAGATCGGATCCTGTGGATCGACATCGCCGGCCGCGTCGGCGGTCTCCTCCTCGGCGTCGCCGTGGTCATGGCAGTGGTGACGCCCCTGATGTTCCGCCTCATCCTCGCCGCCCCGCTGGCGGTGATCTTCGCGGCGATCGTCAGTAGACGGGCCGCCGGCATGCTCGGCGTCATCTACGCCATCGCCGTCGCGACCTGGTGGGCTACTCGGCTCTGGAGCCGTGTCCTGCGCCCCGCCCCACCCACTCCCACCGCACCGCCCACGGGCCGGGTTCGGGCGGACCTGTCACCGGGTGGAGGCGGGTGACATGCGGTGGCCGCGGCAGCTGATGTCGCTGCTGTTCGTCCTCGCGCTTCTGGCCGGCCCTCCGATAGTGCTGCTGTCACTGATCGGAGCACCCATACAACGTTGGCCGACCGCCGCGCAGGCCCGAGAGTGGGTGCAGAACCCGCTGACCGAACAGACCCTCACCGCCGCGCTGACCATCGCGGCCTGGCTGGTGTGGCTCCTGCTCGCCTACACGGTCACGATCCGGGTGCTGACCCGCCTGAGCGCGACCGTGTCGTGGCTGCGGCGCATGCCGCTGCCGACACCCTGGCAAGCCACCGCCGGTGGCATCGCCGGCGCGGCCGTATTCGGCGTCAGCTCCCACGCGATCGCCGTGCCGTCATCGCCGCCCATGCAGCCGGTAGCGGCCGGAACTTTGGATGAGGCCGGTAAGCCCACGGCACCAGACGGCGACGTCCTGGCCGACGCGGGGATCAGCGTCGCCGGTGGCTGGCTGCCGCGCGACGTGGCGGAGCAGGTCAGCGCGGCGGCGGCGCTGGTGTGGCTACGACGCCGTCGCTCCTACCGGCCCCGCCCGCCCGGTCCACCGAGCCGCGAGGACACGGACCTGGCTCCGCTGCCCCGGACAGTGGCGGCCGTGCAAGCCGCCCTCGCCGACGCGACGCCACCGCCTAGTGAACCCGGTGCCGCCTCGGCGGGCTCGACGCTGCTCGGCCGGCCAACCGTTGGCGGGGCTTTCCCCCGAGCTGCGGTCGGTCTGACCGGGCTGGGGGCGCAGGACGCGGCGCGAGGCCTGCTCGTCACCAGCCTCCTAGCTGGGCGTCATCACCCGGCAGTGTCCGTGGTCGTCACCCGATCCGTCCTGGCCGGGTTGCTCGGCCCCACCGCCGAAACGCTGGGCCGGCGCCTGCCGGGGCTGGCCGTCATCGACAACCTCGGGCAGGCAGCAGGGTTCTTCTGCGGAGACCACCCTGGTCATGGCCTGGGCGGACGAGACCAGGCACACCGAGACACACAGGAGGGCACCGGCCCACCCGGCCCAACCCTCATCGTCGATGCGGCGTCCGCGACGGACAACGCCGAGACCCTGGCGAGTCTGGCCACCGCCTCCGCCGCGGTGGCCGTGCTCGGACGGTGGCCGGCCGGCCAGACATGGCAGGTCGACCCGTCCGGGCGCACCCACCACCAGGACGGCAGCGGGTCATCCTGGCCACGGATGTGCGTCCTTACCCAGGTCACGGCCACCGACCTGCTCACCGTCATCGCCCACCCCGACACGGCACCGCCAAAGCCTGGCACACCCGGCCCGTCGCACAACCCCGCCCTGACAGGCCGGTCCCCGCAGTGGGAGGCCACCGCCCAGGACCACCCCGTCCGCTCCGGAGACGACAAACAATGCCTTCAGCTGCGCGTGCTGGGCGAACCGACACTGCTGCTGGACGGCCACCCGGTGGAGATCCGGCGTACCGCCGCGCTCCAAGTCCTCGTGTTCCTCGCCGCCCACCCCGACGGAGCCGACACCCGACAGCTGACCGACGCTATCTGGCCGGGCCTGCCCCGCCGCTCTCTCACCGGCCGCCTCTACACCACCCTCAGCGACCTCCGCGCCACCATCCGATCCATGGCAGGGATGACCCTCATCGAGCACACTGACGACCGGTACCGCCTCGACCCCACCGGCGTCACCGTCGACCTGTGGCACTTCCACCACGCGGTCCGCGACGCCGCCACTGCCGTCGCCACCGACGCGACGACCTGGAAGGCCGTCATCGACGCCTACCCCGCTGACCTCGCCGCCCGACGTACCTGGCCCTGGCTCGACCCGATCCGCGAGGCCACCCGCCGGCACGCCATCGACGCACATGCGGCTCTCGCCAGCGCCAGCCCTGACGGTCTTGAGGCCCTGGCATGGCTGCAGGCCGGCATCCGCATCGACCCGTACAACGCCGACCTGCACACCCGCGCGGTCACCGCACTCATCGCCCTCGGCGACCACGACGCGGCCGACCACCTACGGAAGGGCTACAACCGGCGCCTCGCCGCAGCGGGCATCCTCCCCAACGACACCGACCTCACGACAGCCACCCTCGAAGACCGGCCCGCCATCCCCACCCGGTAACGCCGCCGGCTCCGAGCACGGGTAGCACAGTTCGGGAAAGCCCGAACTGTGCTACCCGTGCTCGCTTGCGGCTCCGGTTCCGCTTGCGGCGGCCCCCGTGCTCGGGCCCAGACAGCCAGCTCGTCCTGCTAATAGAAGGCGCCACTGGGCCTCAGCAGATGCCGCCGGTCGCACCGTCTCGACTCCTTTTCGACTGCCTGTGAGCTGGGGTTGTGAGGTCGTGTGAGGTCGTGTGAGGTCCTGTCAGCCAGCGGAACCGCGTCCTCTTCTGCCGCTCGCCCTACGGTCGATTCGTGGCCAACGTTTCACGGCGCCGCCAAGCCGGCTCGGCGCCGGCTCGGCGTCCGGTCCCGCACACGGCAGCAAGGGAGGGGCGATGAGGTCCAGGGTCGCATCGGCCGCTCACACGTCGGCGGTCACATTGCTGGTCGTCGCTGTGCCGGTCACGCTCGTCCGCGTCGGCAGGTGGCCACGCCCGCAGGGCTCGTGGACAACTCTGCTCCGCGGCTGGGTCGACGAGCCCCTCAGCGGCGGCTTCCTCGCCGGCATCGCCTACCTCGCGGCGTGGCTGCTGTGGGCAATGCTCGCCGCCGCCATCACGGCCCGCCTGTACGCCCAGGCCGCCCGGATGTCACGGCGACTGCCACGGCTGCACATGCCCGGGCCGCTGCAGGGCCTCACGGCGGCTGTCCTGGGAGCGACCGCCGTCAGCACGGCGGCCACCGCGACGGCCGCCCACGCCAGCGCGACCACCACCACCGCCGCCGCGGAGACGCCCCATGCACCGCAGAGCGCAGCAGCCACAGCGCGTGCCCACGCCGACGACCAGACCACCTCACCAACCACCGGCAGGGACCAGGCCAAGCACACCTACACAGTGCGGCGCGGCGACACGCTGTCCCGCATCGCCCAGGACCGCCTCGGCGACGCGGACCGCTGGCCCGAAATCTTTACCGCCAACCGTGGCACCCGCTTCCCCCACACCGGTGGGACACTTCGCGACCCTGACCTCATTTACCCGGGCTGGACACTGCGACTACCTCCCACGGTCAAAGCGCCACGCCAAGCACCACGCCCGTCGCCTGCCGCAACGCCGACGACATCAGCTCCGTCAGGACCTTCCAGCAGCCCGACCGGAACGGACACCGACGACGGCCTCGTGGAGTCCGCCCCAGCGTCCACGTCCGCGCCAGCCGACCATGCTTCGGCGTCGGGACCGGCTGCCACGCCCACCACTCGCACCGCCGACGAACGAACCGCCCCAACGCCGCGACCGCAGCCGGGTGTGTCGCTCGGTACGAGTAGCTGGCTCGACATGGGACTCGCCGCCGCAGTCCTCGCCGCGGTTGCCCTCGTTTGGGCACACCGCCGTCGCCGCTACATCCCCCGGCGACCCACCGCGCGCCCACGCCTCGATGACCCGAGCGTCGAGGCGATGCCGGCGGTGGTCACCCGGATCCGTCGCGGCCTACGGGCCCTGACACCGAGCGCCAAGACGAATCCTGGCCCCGACCTCGGCCCTCCGCCCGACGAGCCCGTCGCGGATTCTGACGCGGACCCGGCAGACGCGGCCGACGACGAGATCTCCAAGCTCACAGCGCTCGAGTCGCAGCCGTCTATACCCGCGCCGGCCCGCCCGCTGATCGCGGTGTGGCCGTCTGCGGGACTCGGTTTGATCGGGCCCGGAGCCGAGGCGGCGGCCCGAGGCGTGCTGGTGTCCGCCCTCGCCGCCGGCGGAGCGGATGACCCCGATAGCCGCCACCACGTTGTCATCGCCTCGGACACCCTCGCCACGCTGTTAGGCACCACCATAACCACACTGGCGGGCACCCCGCGGATGACCATCACCGGCGGACTCAGCGACGCTTTGACGCTGATCGAGGAGCAGACGCTGCACCGCGCACGCATGTGCGGCGACTACGAGGTCGACACGATCGCCGACCTACGGGACCGAAACGGGATCGCCGAGCCCGTGCCGCCAACGGTGCTGATCGCCGCCCCCACCGCTGCTGATGAGCGCACCCGTATCGCCGCTCTGCTCACGCAAGGACACCGACTTGACATCCACGGCGTCCTGCTCGGCGCCTGGCCCGATGGCGACACCATCCTCGTCGCCGAAGACGGCTCCACCAGCATCGATAAGCACGACGCGAAACAGCACAGCTGTCCTGCCGCCGTCGGCCGCCTGAGCGTCATCAACCGCAGCGAGACCATCGAACTGCTGCGGCTCCTCGCCGAGTCCCATACCGGCGAGCCTCAACCGCCAGCGCCGCGCATACCACTCGACAGGCTGCTCGGCGCCGCCCCCGCGCCGAACCCCACACCCGAGAATTCTGCCGTCGCACACCTGCAGGAGCGCCGCGACCACGCCGGGAATGAACCGCACCCGGCGAGCGACGACCGGCCTTACAGCACCGGCGGACTCGTCGACGTTCGAGTGCTCGGCGGGGCCCGCATCGTAGACATGGACACGACCACGCCGCTGCGGGCGAAAGCCCTCGAGCTGCTGGTCTACCTCGTCGTTCAGGACGGCGACGCAGCACAGGACAACATCCTCGACGACCTGCTGCCTGACGCCCCCGCGTCGAAGGCACCGCACCGCCTGCACACCTACGTATCCGCACTACGCAAAACCCTCGTCCTCACCGGAGGACCCGCCACCTACCTCACTCACCCGCCGCGCCGCTACGCGCTTAACCGCGACGCCCTCGACACCGACCTGTGGCGTATGCGCGCCGCGCTGCGCGACGCCGCCCTTGCCACCACCGACGCGGACCGCATCGCGGCACTGCAGCGCGCCGTCGATGCCTACGACGGCACACTCGCCGACGGCTTCGACTACGAATGGATCGAGGCATACCGCGAGGGCATCCGCCGCCAAGCCCTCGACGCCCACCTCGCCCTCGCTGCCGCTACCAGCGATCCGACACAAGCCCTGGCCGTCCTGGAAGCCGCCATGCGCCACGACCCGTACGCCGAAGCCATCTACCAGCAAGCGATGCGCGCCCACGCAGCACTCGGACACCTCGAGCAGATCCGCTCCCTACGCCGGACCCTCACCCTCCGCCTCGACGAGATCGACGCCGAACCCAGCGAGGACACCCTCAGACTCGCCGACCAGCTCATCGCCGACCTGCGCCGGCAGAAGCCAACCGGGAAGCCCGACTCTCACAACAACGGACTTCACCCATGACGCCGGACTCCTCGGCGGCACCCGACGCACGTCGTGGCAGCCCGCACGATCAGCCCAACCGCGGCGGCGACGGCCCGCAGGCGACACGCTGGGACCGCAACGGCACCGCGTGGCCAGTGCGGGCAGCCGTGCTCGCCGGCCATCCTGGGCCCGCCCGCAGCCCTCAGGACGGGTCTACGCGTCTACATGTCTCGTCCCAGGCGGCGCTCGACGCGATGGACGCCGACCTGGCCACCGCAGTCCGGCACGCCGCCTGGATACGCCAGGCGTTCTACATCCTGGTGCTGCTGGTCGCCCTCATTGGACAAGTCACCGGCGCCGTCGAAACACTCGGCATCCCACTGGTCGTCGCGGTCCCGGCCGTCGCCGCGCTTGAATTGGGCGGCGTGGTCGTGATGGCCAACGCCGACGTGCGACGCCGCCTCGGCGAGCGGGCAATCGGATCACGCCTGCTGTCCGCCGCGATCGCCGCCGGAGCCGTCACCTTCAACTGGGCCGCCCACCCCGACCACCTAGTTGGCGGCTTCTACGCGGGCATGTCCGTCCTCGGATACCTCGTCTGGCTGATGCACGCCGGCAACCAGCGCCGCGACCGGCTACGCGTCACCGGTGGCCTGCCGCCCACACCACCCGCCTACGAGGTGTTCGGGCACTGGATCTGCCACCCCCTCGTCACCTCCCGGGCGCGGTCCATCGCCAAATCCGACGGCCTCGAGCTGTACGAGTCCCTGACGGCGGCCCGCGCCGCCATCGCTCGCCGACAGCGCGACACCGCGATCGCTGAGGTGCTCCATCGCAAGATAAGAGCCGCCGTGGACCCCACCACCGCCGACATCGCCATACGCGTGTATGACCTGGACGAGATCGCCGCACGCCTCGCGGCCACCGCCGACTACAACGGGCTGACCACGCTCCTGGCCGCTGACCTCGCCCCAGAGCGGATCATGACGGCCCACAGTTCCAGTCGCCGCCGTCACTGGTTCAGGCGAAAGCGCCTCGCCGATGCACCACCGGCACCTGAACCCGCCGTCTCCCCGCCGCAAGCGCCCACCGCGTCGCTGGCGGACACGCCTCGCGATGACCGGCAGGAGCCGAAACCAGAGCCAGAGGAGAAGCCTCAACCGGCCCCGAGCGGCCACCAGCAGAGTGCCGAGAGCCGCGACGCTGACCCACCTGAAGCAGTGTCTTCGGACGATCCGGCCGTCGCGGACCCAGTAGACAGGAGCGAGGACGAAAAGGATGTCCTTGGCGTGGACGCCGACGAGGAGACGGACGACGGCGATCCGGATGCTGCCGGCGACGACGCGAACGACGACGAGGCCTCGGAGGTGCCCCGGGGAACCGCGCAGGCAGTGGCCTACTGGCTGCGCAAGGAGCCGAACCTGGACCCTGAACTGCTCGCCGAGAGGATCGGCAAGTCGCTGCGATCGGTCTACCGATACCTGCCGGCGGACTATCCCCGCCGTCCGGGGATCGCCAGGCGACGGACCGGACGCCAGCCCGGCCCCGCCCGGCGCACGAGCCGCAGCGAGTGACGGCAACAAGAGCGACCGCCTACCGACCTGTCGGCGTACAGGTCGGGGTGGTCCTCAGCCCGTCACGACTCGAAGGTGAAGCGCAGCGCCTTGGCGTCGCGGATGCCTCCCAGATTGACGGAGCCTTGCGGAAGCACGCTGAGGTGGTTGAGCGGATCC
The DNA here is from genome assembly GCF_018070245.1 of Micromonospora sp. M61. NCBI lineage: Bacteria > Bacillati > Actinomycetota > Actinomycetes > Micromonosporales > Micromonosporaceae > Micromonospora > Micromonospora sp. M61. Next base: position 57,055 of record NZ_JAGPYA010000008.1, read on the forward strand.
GTGATGATCCGGACCTCCGGATCCTTGTCGCTTTGCTCGACGTTCCCGACCACGACGAGGAAGAACTGCTCGGTTTCCTGGGCACGGCGGAACTCGGAGTTAGTTAGCGAGATGGTCTCGGGGATCTGCCCGGCGTAGACCTTGAGTTCGAAGAAGTTCTTTAGATCGTCGATCGCGTCAGCGCCGACGTTGCGCTGGTGTCGGATGTCGACAATCTGTTCCTCGTCGCCTCCAAGTACGAGCCGTACCAGCGCTAACCCGGCAGATTCGCGCTCGAGCTCGGTGTAGTTCTTGGTACCTCGTGCGCCATCTACCGACGGCTTCTTGGGGTTCGAAGCGTCGGGGTCGCGAGGCTTACCAGACGATGTCGTCGACTTCTTGCCGGTGGGTTCACCGTCTCTGGCAGGCGCCCCACCGATGAGCTCGCCGTCCTCGTTCTTCAGCTTAAGGCTGTCCGGGTCGACCAACTGTCTGGTCTTCTTTGGCTTGGCCTCGGTAGCCTTGGTCGCCGTAGCTGCTTTGCTGCGCTTGGTGTCTGAAGTGCCCCTGTTTTTCAAGCGTCGGTTCTTGCCCTGCTCCACCAACTCCCGCAGGAGTTCCTCACTGCGCTCGTCGCGGTCTTTCTTGCGCTCGGTGTCCAAGCGCGCCGCCGTCGTGACTTCTTCCTCACGGTGCCCTTCGAGGGCGACCGACCAGGCGGCTACCCAGTCGTGTGCGATCCGACGGAGGTCGCCGTCGAAGACGGATGCGATGGCGTAGGCACCCGAGCTCGGGGAGCCGATCGCCCCTTCGTTAGCGACGTAGAATACGCCGGCGGATAGGTCGAACCAGGTGTCAAGCTCGACGGTTTCATCGAGGTCGTAGGTTGGCTCGACCAACCGGACCCGGAGCCGAGGCGACTGCTTGATGCTGACTGCCTCCAACTCGCCCCACGAGACGCGCAGGCTCTGCTCAGCCTTGGGGTCGCTCAGCGCAAGGTCGGCCCGGAGATTGGCGACAGCGCGGGAGAAGACTTGCGTGAGTTCCGCCTGGTAGGTCGCATCGTCCGGGTCGAGCACCTGCCCGTGGGGAGCGTCGAGGCGTGTCAGCCTGTATGCGTCAACCAGCGGATCAAGCTGGGTCAGCGACCCACCGGGGCTCCAGATCGGCACTCTACGCTTGAGCACCTGAGCGATCAGCGCGTTGCGCGTCGCGTAGACAGGTCGCTTTCGCTCCCACCGATCACCGACCCAGACAGCCGCCTTCCTGAGCTTGGCCAGTTCGCTCTCAGGCGCTCCGACTAGCAGCCGGAGCGCTTCGAGCATGATCAGCTTTTCGTTTGGCTTCAGCGACTTCTTGCGCGCGAGTTCACCGAGCACGCCGCGCGCGTCCTGAGGGGTTGGTCGCTGGATGGCAAGCAGCGTCCAGAGCGCGTCGGTGGCCGAGACTGATGGCACGAAGTCGCGCATGTCGCCGAAAATCGGCGGGCCAGCAAGCACCACGCTCGGTCGACGCCAACCGCCCCGGGTTGCGATCAGGCCGTCGCCGCGACCGAAGGCGTTCCGGGCTGCAGTTGCCGGCTGCCCGCCTAGACGCTGGCCGCGGACCTGGGCAGCGAGTGCCTGGTAGAGCGGTGCCGCGAGATCCTCAGCCGCGTTGGGTGCCGAGTTGGTCTCGGCTCGTACTTCCTCAAGCTTCTGGATCAGCTCGGTCGCCGTCGGGTCGCCGGCGACGCCGATGCGAGCGAGAACTTCGCGGTAGGCCTCGTTGTCGAGGGCTGGGTTCAGGTACCGCTCCGGGTCGTCGCCGTAGAGCGCTACGGTCGTCGCGCTCTTAATTCGGAGCTGGTCGGGCGCCGTTGCCTGGCCCTTCTCGGACGGCAGCCACGCGATTGAGGCCGCGCTGCTGATCCACCAAGAATCGACCGTTCCCTTGTCCACCCAACCGTAGTGAGGGATGGCCGCTTTGACGCGCGAATGTTCGCGCAGACGGTCCCAGGCTCGGGCGAGGGTGCCGAGCACAGCGCCCGCTCGCCGGCCCCGTTGGCCTGGGTCCTCCTCCTTCGCAATGCTCTTCAAGACCGCATCGAGATCCCGCGCAATCCAGTCCCCAAGGGTGTAGGTCGCCTGCAGCTGCCGCAGAGCCTCGCGGCGGCGCGCCGGTGACCCAGTAGCCGAGGCAGGTACGCCAGGGCTGTGGTTCGAGTAGCGCCGTTGGTTGGCCGGGTGGCGGTTGATGCGGGGCGCTACCTCGGCACCGAGCAGGCGGAACAAGCGCTGGGCGCCGATACCGTCACGGCCGCCGTCGGTCCGGATCTTGTCCGAGTAGCGCCGGTCGATCCAGATCAGGCCCGGCGTCTTCCCGGCAGCCACGAACCAGGTGTTGACCTCGCGCTCAATGACGTAGGCATCGCACGGACGGGCATGGGCACTGATCCGCTGACCGCTTGCGTCGTACATGACGGCATCGACCTTGACCGCCCGGCCGACGCCAGCGCCGAGTGCTGGACGTTCGGCCTCTGGGATCGCTTCGAGTGCCCGACGAAGCCCGTCGACCTGGGCATCGGACAAGGGACGTTCCAGCGGGGTTCCCGCCTTGCCAGCGTCCGCCAGAACGATCAGCGCGCCCGTGCTCGTCGCCGACGGCCGCAGCCACTTCCTCTCCTGGAGCCAGTCGCGGATCACGGTCCAGTTTGGTCGATCCATGAACGCGGGGTGTAGCCGTGCCCCGATTCCCAGCAGCTCCCAAACCGCGTCGGGATTCGCCGGAAGCAGGACCGCCAAACCCTTTCGGCTCCATGGTGGCACGCGGACGCCGCTGTCAAGCACCAGACAGGCTCGTGAATCGAGGGCGGTGCCAAGGCCCGCTTCGACCGCGACTGCCAGTAGATCGGCGACGAACTGTGGCGATCGCTGCTCGTCATCCAGCAGGGCGGTGGCGTCGGCCACGCTCACCCGGGTCGGCGTGGTGGCTCCTACGGCACGAAGGTCGTCAAGTACTCCGCGCCAGCGGCCGTCGCTCGATCGCGCTGGCTCGGCCAGCACGCCTGGCTGTCCCGACACCAAGCAAAGGTCCTCGAGGGAGAGGACTGGACTGAGCTCGGCCGCCTCGTAGGCGAGTTCGTCGAGCTGGTACGTGGTCCCTGCGTAGTGCAGGGTCAGGGCTGCGGCGAACTCGACGCGAGCCCGGCGCAGTAGATGCTCTTCGAGGCGGGCTCGGAGTCGACCGGTTGTGCGTTGGTCTGCCTCGAACTCGGCTGTCGTCGGGACGGTCGCCCAGCCCTGCGCTGGCGCTAGGCGGAAGACGTCGAGCGCCGCGTCGCGCCAGAGATCGCTGAGCAGTGGGACGAGATCCACGTTCCAGTCGGTATCGGCGATGTCGCGACGAGAAGGTTGGGGATCGAACTGCGCGAGAAGGCGGAAGGGCAGGCCGACTGGCCGAACTGGTAAGCCGACGTGGATGTGTCCGGTATCGCCTTCGAACATCGCGAACGCGAAGGCAATCGGTGTACGAGCGCCTTGCGCCTTCCCCACCCGCTCCACCTCGGCAGGTGAAGCGGCAGTGCGGCTGTAGACCAGCCACTGACGGCCGTCGGCAGCCGTGACTTGGCGCCGAGACGTGCGGCCACCGGGAAGCTCCAGTGCGTTTTCAGGGCCGTACTCGAGCTGCAGTCGGACGATCTCGCGCTCCGACTCGTCGACCAGCCGGACCGTCGAGAGGTGGCGGAGGAAGACCAAGCCCGCGTCATCCCAGTGCCTGAGCCACTCCGCGGCGTCGTCGCTGTCGACAGCGCCAGGGGGGAAGGGAATAGCGAACGTCGTCGACGAACCGTCGGCCCGCGGCCAAGCGATGTGCTCGTTCAGCGGCAGGATCGTGTCGGAACTGAACCGCACGCGGAAGTGGCCTTGATAAACCTCGAGGACGTCCGAGAGCGAGTGGAGCGTCTTCAGCCCGATGCCGAAGCGGCCTAGCTTCTCCTCGTCGGCGGCCTTGAGGCTGAGCCACGGGATAGCCAGCGCCCAGACGTCATGCAGGGTGAGCGCGGCCCCGTTGTGCGAGAACAGCAGCCGTGACCCGTGGCTATCGACCGCGATAATGGCCTCGGTAGCGCCGAGGTCATCCGCGTTCTGAATGAGCTCAGCCAGCCCTTGAAGACGGTCATCGCTGAGGTAGGCGGCACTGTCGCCCGCCCGCTTCAGGGCGGACCGGATCGACTTCGGCAGGCTGTGTAGCCGCTCGACCAGCGCGATGACGCCAGCGTCGGCCGCCGTCTCGTCCTCGGGTAGGAGGGCGACCGTGCGCGGCGTCTCAGGGTCATGATCGGCAACGAGGTGGGCGACCTCGGCTGCTTCGTCGGCGGTGAAGAATCGCGGCGTCAGCTCACTCGCCAAATCCACTCCCATTCACGTTTGATCCAGCGCTGCGTGCTCATCCTCTCGCGTCGCACCGACAAGAGAATCGGCCTTACGGGCACGGATGACTGAACCCATGATCCACATCGCCGCGTTCAAGAGCCAGAAGCTGGCCAAGCGCATAGCGGGCAATACCACACCGGCCTCGCGAGGAACCCATTAGGGCTAAAAGCAGCATCCTGCCTACACCAAGCTCTTCTGGCCTCGGTCTGTCCAATCATTAGTTCCAAAACCGCAGGTCATGGCCGCCATATTGACGTAATCAATGGACTCGACCATTATGGAGCGTCGCCTGCTCGCGTCTGGCCGAGCGCACCCAGAGAAAGGCCATCCTGTGGCGAAGGGTCACAAGTGTCCGAACTGTGGCAAGAACACACTTCAGCCGTACACCACCAACCAGTTGAGGTGCTCCAACTGCGCTACGACGGTGAAGAAGAGCCAACTCTTTTAAACTCTAAGCATCCGCTCTGCTTCATAACGCCCCCTGAGTAAGGCATGACCCCCGCCGCGCGCTCCGACCCAGCGGACGGACGGCCGACGCACTACTTTCGGCTCCGGAAGCTGAGCGGCTCTTTCGCCCAGGGCATCCGTTAGACACGGCTACTGGGCCGAGTGTCGGCGGATGGGCCGTCCTGACTCAGGGTCTGCACTTCAAGCCGTACTTTGCTTCGTAATCGCGCCGCTATGCCGACACCGACAGACGAGAAAAGGGGCACGCCTCTAACTCGTGAGCCCCTAGGTGGGCTGAGCGGCTGCCGCCCAGCTCACCCTCGGTTTCCGCAGGTCTACCTCGCCGAGCGAGGCTATGCCGTACCGGTGGTGTTGTCGTGCGGCGGCGCGCTGGCGTCGGTCCCGCTCGCGTCCTCGCCCGGTGGGTCAACCTCCACGAACCCAAAGAGTCGCTCGATGACCTGGAGCGACTGGGTCGAGTAGCGGTCGGCGAAACCCCGACAGATAGCCGGCTTGGCCTCCGGATACTGAGAGTAGGGAAGGGTGTCGTGACAGACGACGAACCCCTCGTCGCGCCGTGCCTCGGCTACCAGTTCACGGAGGCGGCCCTCGGAAAGGCGCATGAGGTTGCCGGGCCGGAAGATGCACGTGCGGCACTGCCTGGACAGCATCCGTGACTTCCGCAGCACCGGATCGCCGACGCTGAGGTCCTGGGCCGCCTCCAATGACGTGTCGTCTCCGTCAGACGCAGCCGGCGCGATCGCAGTATCGCCCGGTACGTGCGCCTTTTGCGCGTCGGTGGGGAGCTGATTGAGCCAGTGAATGATCTGATCGATGTGACCTCGTTGTAGGCCGGTGACGCTGTCGACGGGGACCAGCAGGGTTGTGCTGCCACGTGCGGTGCGGTCCATGGCCTCTGCGGCATCCCGGCCGCCGAACTCGTCGTCGAGAATGGCCAGCGGCCGTCCGCCGATGGCGCGGTACAGCGGGGCGAGCTTGAGCTGGCGCCCGAACCGCACGCCGCCATCGCTTACGTCGATGACCGGCAGGTCGGCCGGCAGACCGAGCCGGGGTGCGATCCAGGTCGCGGCGATCGCACCCCAACTTGTGCACCAGACGAGGTCGGCGTCGCGCGAGAGTTCTCGGAGCCAGGCGCCGTGGTCGGGGTGCAGCCACACCTCGCCGGAGACGTGCTGGCCGGTAGGACCGGGACCGTCGTAGTGGTGTCGGTGGTAGCCGAGCTGGCTGGCGGTGGGCTGGTGGCCGGGGTTGAGGACGCCGTCGACGTCGATCGCGACCACGGGTCGTACCCGGTGTGCTGCGGCGGTCCTGGCTCGGCGTCGGTGCTGTTGCAGCGGTAGTGCTGGCTCGCGCGGCTCGGGGATGGCTGCCAGGCGCTCGTTGACGCCCTGGTAGCACTTCTTGCAATAGAGGACGCCGTCATCGATGAAGATGGTGACGGCCGCGAGGCAGCAGGGTGAGAGGTACATCGGCCCCCAGGGGCGCTCGACGTACGGCAGATCGTGGCGGTCGACGAAGATTGGTTCGGGCGGCGACGGGGCAGGTTCAGCGGCAGACATGCTTGTTTTCCTCAGTCTGTGGGCGTGGGGTCGCCTTGGTGCACGGCGCGACAGCTGACCCGAAGGTCTCGGGCGAATTGACGCTCCATGCGGCGACGGCGAGAAGTCGTGCGCGGGGTTCGGCTGTGCGACGGGGGGCTGCGGGTCATGGACCTGCGGGTGGACAGCGGGGGCGGTCCTGACGATGTGGTCGGGTTCCATCCCCGCTGCGGCCTGTGTCGACGAGGCCCCGCGACGGGTGCGGGTTTAGGCCCTGGTCAGGGCTTCGATGGCTGCTTGGCCGATGAGGTTGATGCAGGTGGTGGGGTCGTCGACGGTGATGGTGGTGGTGTTGTCGTAGACCCTGGGTGGCCAGCCTTTGTTGTCGGGTGCGAGCCAGAGGATGGCGCAGCCGGTGTGGTGGAGGCGAGTGATGGTGGCTTGGCTTTCGTCGGGGTTGACGTAGTGGCCGTCGGAGACGACGACGAGCAGCCGTCCGGTGCCGGGGGTGGACAGGTGCAGGAGTCGGTCGGCTTCGGCGCAGGCTTCGACGAACCGTTCCGTGCCGGCGTCGGCTTGCATGTCGCGGACCGTGGTCGGGCGGCGGCCGGGTGGGACGAGCACGGTGATTCGGTCGCCGTAGGCGAGGGTCGCGGTGGTGGCTCCGGCGCGGGTGGCGGCGTGGGCGACGATCCACGCGGCGGAGGACATGGGTTTCGCGAAGTCCTCCATCGAGCCGGATGCGTCGATGAGGATGCCGACGGTTAGCTCGGGGTCGGGGACGGGGCGGCGTACGGTGCGCTGCCACGGTTGGGCGGTGGGGATGGCCCCGGCCGCACGTTGGGCGGCGAGGGTGACCGCGGCGCCGGTTCGCAGCCGTCCGGGCGGTGCGCTGCTGGGTTCGCGGGTGCGGGCGGGTTCGCGGTGGCGGGCGCGGCGCAGCAGGGCGGTGAGGCGGTTGGCGGCGTGGCGTTCGGCGTCGCGGGCGTCGCGTTCGGTCCAGGTGATCGGTGTGTCGGTGTCGACGTGGATGCCCGGTGGGTGGGGACGGCTGCTGTCGCTTGCGGGTTCGGGGGTGTCGGCGGGGTTGTGGAGGATGGTGTCGAGGGCGCCGGAGATGGCTGCCGCGATCGCGCTGGTGGCGGCGTCGTCGGCTGGCAGGCCCGGGTTGATGGTCGGGTCGATGCCGAGTAGGCGGCACCAGCGCTCACCGAGTTCGATCATGCGGGTGGTGTCGGTGTCGCCGATGGTGTGGGCTTCCCGCCAGATGGCGCGCAGGCCCCGGATCAGTTTGCGGCTGAGGACCGCGGTGATGGCGCGTCGTGCCTCGCGAACGTCGGCGGGGTAGAGGATTCGGGCGTCGACGCGGGCGAGGAGCAGTCCGGCGGCGTAGGCGGCGCTCCAGAGGGTGTCGGTGGGTGTGTCGGCGGGGTCGATGATGCTGGTGATGGCGCGGCGTAGCCATCGCCGGTCGCGGGGTCGGGTGTCGCGGTAGCGTCGTTCGATGCGGGACTCCTCGAGCAGGAGCGCGGCTTCCCGGACGACGGGCGCCACGGTGGGCGGTGGATCCCACTGGGAGTGGATGACGTGGGCGCATTCGTGCAGCAGGACGCCGTAGGCGACGGGAACCTTCGACCGGTGCCCGGGCCGGCGGGGGTCGGCGATCGCCGGGTCGGCGATGAGGTCGGCGTCGACCTGAATCTGGGCGGTGACGGGGTAGCTGAAGCCGGGTGGGCCGCCGTCGGCCGGGGTGACGGTCACGCTGGCGTCGAGTCGGCCGGTCAGTGTCGCGGCCTGCCTGGTCCAAGCCGCTGACCACCGGCGCCACGGTGAGGTGGCCGGGGTCGTGGAGGCGGGGCTGGCGCCGGAGGGGCGCAGGTGCGCGGAAACGCTGGTCATGACGGCCTGCCTTACTTCTGCTTGCCGAGCGTGAGGGGAGTGATGGTGGTGCCGCGGTAGGCCCGCTGCAGGGCCTCGACGATGGCTTGCCGGTCGGCCTCGGGTGCGACCGCGGCGAGGTTCGCCACGGCGGTGGCGAGGCCGAGGCTCTCGGCGACGCGCTTGAACGCCAGCAGCTCGCGCAGTTGCGGCGCCCAGTCGATGTCGTGCTTGCGCAACCGCGCGTTGAGGGCGATCGCCGCGTCGATCGCGCCGTTGGGTACGCCGAGTGAGCGGGCGAGCTGGAAGTCGGTGGTGACCTCGATGTGCACGGAGAACCGGGAGGCGAGGGCTTCGGTGAGGATCGCGCCGTGCACGCCGGGGTTGTGGCCGGCGCAGACAAAGAACCCGTCGGTGGCGGCGACGACTTCGTTGTGGTGGGCGGCGATGGTGATGATGGCCCGGCCGTCCATCGCCGGATACAGGGCGGCGAGCACGCGGGGTGGGATGAGGGTGGCGTCGTCGATGAACAGGGCGCGTCCGGCGCGCATGGCGCTCACGAGCGGCCCGTAGGCGAAGGCGAAGCCGCCGTCGGGAAGCGGGACGTAGTTGCCGACGAGGTCCTCGACGGTGGTGTCGCCGTGCCCGGCGACGGTGATCGCATCGGGGTAGGCGGCTTCGATGAGGCTGGTCTTGCCGGTGCCGGGTGGCCCGTAGAGCAGGACCGGGATGGTGTCGCGGCGCAGCTGGCGCAGCACCTCGACGTCGGTGCTGTCGCCGAGCTGGCGGGGCAGGTACCAGACCCCGTTGGGGCGCAGGACTGCGCCGGGACGCGGGGGAACCGGGCCGGTCGGGGCAGGTGCCGGCGCGGCGGTCGCCGTGGGCGTGCCGGGGGCGGCGGAGGGGGCGCTGCTGGTGCCGGCTCCGGCGGTGAACGCGTCGATGCCCTCGGCGGTGATGGTGTATCGGCGGGGCGATCCGGTGGACATGGTCGCCCATTCACGGTCGACGAGGCGGTTCAGGACGGATCCGATCGCCCCGGACGACCGGCCCGGCAGTTCCTTGCCCAGGTCGCCGATGGAGAAGGCGCGGTGCGGTTCGGCCGCGAGCAGGGCCAGGACCGGCCCGAACATGGGGCGGGGCTTGGCCTTGGGCTTGGCGGGTCGAGCGGGCGAGGTCACCGGGCACCTCCGACGATGGCTGCGGTCGGGGTGCAACTGATACCCGCGCTCCCGGAGGTGATCAAGTCGTACCCGCGCAGCTGCGGCGCTGGCGTGTGGCCGGTCAGAGACCGACAGATCGGCGTGCGGTTCAGGCGTGGCATGAGGTGCTCCTTGGCGAATAAGACCGCCGCGCGCCCCTTCCCGGGGCGCGCGGCGGCGTTGGTGAGCCACAGCGGGCGGGAAGAGCGCGCGTAGCCGTGCTCGGCTACGCGGAGCGCTGTTCAGGTCGAGCGCCTACCGGTGGGAAGGCGCGGTCCGACTTGGGAATCGCAGGCCGGCGCCCGGCCCGCGTACGGTGCTTCGACTGCTTGCGTGTCGGTGTCGCGTGTCTACGGCGGTTGTGCCGGTGCCAATATGGCCTTGGCCGGGCCTGGGCCTACGCCTGGTCGGGGTCGGGCAGGTCGCCGACGATCCGGTCGCAGGCGTACGGGTCGACGGCCTCCCAGCGCCAGTTGCGGCCCATCACCATGTACCGGCCGTCGCCGTCCGGGGCGATGCGTTCGATGGCGTCCGAGTCGTCGGCCAGGCTGCGCTGGTCGGCGACGATGCCGTCGCCGTCGAAGGACAGGTTGGCCAGTTCGGCGTTGACCCGGCTGTCCAGCTCGTCCTCCGGCACGCCCTCGTCCCGCAGGCTGTGGCGGTGCTGGTCGCGGTGCCGCTGCTGGTCGGTGACGATCGCCTCGGCCACTATTCGGTCGCAGGAGAACACCGCCCACCCGTTCCAGTGCTCGATCAGGGTGCCGACGAACCCGACCGCGAAACGGTCGCCGCCGTCCGGGCCGATGGTCAGTGCCCACTCGCCGGAGAACACGCCGACGTCGCCGACACGGACCCGGTCGGGGCGCAGGTGGGTTACATCGACGCCGGTGGGGCTGGCCGCGAGGCGACACAGGTCGGCGATCCGGTCGGTGGCGGCGGTGTCGAAGGCGTCGCGGTAGACGGTCATCGCCTCGTCGCGCTGCTGGATGCGCAGCCCGAACCAGCCGCAGACGTCGCCGGTGGCGTCGGCGAACAGCTCCCATCCGGCGGTGTCGACCGCCTCCCCGGCCAAGCTGAAGCGGGGCAGGGCGCCGAGGACGGCGCGATCCCCGTCCTTGATGCCGGCCAGGACCCGGCGGGCGGTCAGGCGGGTGTCGCCGGTGACCCGGGCGCCGATGGTGTCCTGTGCCCACGACTCGGCGGCGGTGTGGCCGGCCTCGGTGCCGGCGGCGCGCATCCGCTGCAGTGCGGCGGCCCATCCGGCGGCCTCGGCGACTGGCCCACCGGTGGGCGGCGGTGTGGTGGTGACCGGTTGGATGCGGTCGCCGGCGTCGAGGCACATCGACAGGATTGAGCCGCTGTCCCAGGTGACTTCGATAATGTTCTGCTGCTGGTCGTGGCGGCGGACGGTGCCGGTGTCGCCGGGCCGCAACTGGGTGTGTGGGTCGCTGGTGTGGACCAGGGCGACGCGCTGGCCGGGCCGGTAGGTCATGGTGCTCTCCGATCGGCGAGTGGACAGGCCGTCGCCAGCGGCGGGCGGCGGTGGCATCGGGTCGGGCGTGCTCATCGGGTGCCGCCTTCCGCGTCACCCGTGGTGGGGGCGTGCGGTGGCCAGGGCTTGCGGGTGAGGTGGGCGCCGAACATCGGGTCGGTGGCGACCGAGGAGCCGCAGCGGGTGCAGCTGGTGGCGGTGTCGTGGCCGTAGCCGGCCATGGACGGCACCTCGACGTGGTCGATCTCGTCGACCGCGCCGCAGACGGTGCAGACGGTCATCTCCGGGCCGCCGTCGGCGAGGGCGGGTGCGGTGACGAACAGGTCCTCGACCGGGTCGAGGTGGTGGACGCTGTGCCGCAGCCAGCGGCCGTGAACCGTCGCCTCGTACACCACCAGTAGCCGCTGGTCGGGGCGCAGCAAGTACATCCACTCGTCGAACCCGCCGAGGTCCTCCCACAGCGAGCCCTGCCGGATGGTGTCGTTCTCGGTGACGGCTGGGTAGCCCAGCCCCGCTACGGGCGGCTGCCGGTGCCATCGCCGAGGCCTGGGGTCGACCGCGAGGCTCCACCAGTTGCGGGCCAGCAGCGCGGCGGCCAAGGCGTCGGTGTCGCGGCCGAACGTGTCGGTCCAGATCCGGCGCAGCAGCGGCACCAGGACCCCCGGGTCCTCGCCGAGCTGAATGGAGCGGGCGGTGTACCTGCCGCGGAGTGCGGCGACACCGATGAGTACGGGTGTGCTCACGTGCCTTTCCTCCTTGTGGATGGGGGTTGCGGCGGTCGTCCGCGGGCGGGACGGCCGTCGAGTCGGGTGACTATGGGGCCGCTGGTATCGCCGCTAGGGCCTGGTGGCGAGTGGGGCGTCATGTGCGGCCATGAAGGGCACCGGGTCGATTGCGCCGTTCGGGCTGGCATCGCCGTTGTGGTGCACCTCGTAGTGCAGGTGCGGGCCGGAGCTGTGGCCGGTGGAGCCGACGACGCCGATGGGCTTGCCGGCGGCGACCGGCTGCCCGACCGTCACCATCGGGGGTTGGTCCATGTGGCAGTAGCGGGTGAGCAGGCCGCCGGCGTGGTCGATGTCGACGTACCAGCCGCACCCGCGCGTGAGAGCGGGGTCGCCGTCGCGGTCACAGCCCCAATCGGCGCCGGTGTCGGCGTGGACGGCGTTGCAGCGGACGGTGCGGACGGTTCCGCCGGACGCGGCGCGGATGATGGTGCCGCGCGAGGCGCTGAGGTCGACGCCGTCGTGACCGGGCCGGTCCGAGCTACGAAAGCCCGACCCGATAGGGGCGAGGACCGGCTGCGTCCACGGGCCGGTGACCCCGCACCCGGCCAGGCCGTCGGTGGGCAGGCCTGCGGTGTCGGCGATCGCGGTGACCAGCTGGGTGGCCGGTCCCTCCCATGTCGCGTAGGCGTCGGGGAAGGCGCTGACTTGCACGGCCTGGGCGGCCTCGGTGAGCGGCATCGCCTGCCAGCCGCTGATCGTGGCCAACGCCCCGAAAAACCTTTCCGACGCGTAGGCGGGGTCCTGAAGCTGGGCGGGGCTGCCCCACCCTTGGCTGGGGCGCTGCTGGAACAGCCCGACCGAGTCCCGGTCGCCGCCGGCCAGGTTCCGCAGGCTGCTCTCCTGCATGGCGGTGGCGACCGCGATCACCCAGCCGCGCGCTGGTAGGCCGAGGCGAGCACCGGTGGTGACGATCGCAGCAGCGTTGGCGACCTGGTCGCTGTCCCAGTCACCGATCGCCGGCCACAGGATCGGCGGCCCGGGTGGCGACGCCGTGCTGTCTGACGTGGACCCGGCAGTCGTGACCATGGGGACACATCGGGCGGTGGCCGAGCCGCCGGTGAGGAATCCGCCGAGCCCACCGGCGCAGAGGATGAACACGGCGACGAGCGCCACCGCGACTGACACCAGAGATCGGAGCTTCACGTCGGCCCCCAGCGGACGAGGGGATAGGTGAGGTAGGGAGCGCGGTAGGGCGTGGAGTGGCGCTGGACGAGGTGAGAGGCGTGGGCGGGCATGACTGGTCCTCCTGGGTGCCGGTTAGCCGAGGCTGTGGACACCGACCGGTTCGCCGTCGCCGGTGTGCACCGTGACGGTGTCGTCGGCCGGGTTGATCACGTAGATCCACGAGGCGTCGAGGTCGACCGCGCGGCTGAGCGGGAAGACGGTGGCGGGCTCCGGCTCGGTGTCGTCCAACGTCACGCCCACACCGCCGACGGGGTGCTGGTGGGGGAACGACCGGGTGGCTGGGGTGACGTCGGATCCGAGGTAGAACCAGTCGTGAGCGAGGACCGCGTCGATAAGGGCCTGAGTGTCGCGGCGAGCGGTGCTGGCCCAGATGCCGCGCAGGTGCGCGATGAACGCCAAGGGGTAGCCGTCGAAATGGACGTAACGGGCGTGGACGGTGCTCGGCTGGGCGGGATCGATGGCGCTGACGTAGCAGATGGTTCCCACGGGTCGTGTCTCCTCGTCGTGGTGGTGTGTTCGGGTACGACGACGACCGCGCGGCCGTGGTGGGGCCACGCGGTCGAAGGTGTGACGGCTCTTGGTCCGGGCCGGACGGCGTTGGTCGTTGCGTCTGGGCTGCGGCTACGCGGCGTAAGCGGCGGTCAAGGTCGCGCCGGGAACGCGGCGGGGCAGCCGCTGCGGGACCCGCGGCAGTAATTGCCGGGCAGCGGCGGCGAGACCGTTGGCGAACCAGCCGACGAATCCGAGGGAGTCGCGGGCCGGCCGTTGTGGTGTGGGTTCACGGGTGGGTGCCAGCTGTGGCGGTTGTGTGGCTCGCGCGGCGCGCATCGCCCGTTGTGCCTGCCCGGCGGCCGAACACGGCCCGGTCTGGTCGGCGCACTGCAGGTTGGCGCACCGGTTGCCGGGTCCGGGTTGGTGGGCGGTGAGGACGTCAACGGCCAGCCGCCACAGCAGGGGGTCGGTGACGTCACGGGGGACAAGGGCACGGTGGGACGGGCGGGTTCGGCTGCGGTCAGACATGGCGGGTGACCTTCCGTCGGAGTTGTGGGCAGGGGCCACCGTCCGGTCGGGGCGGTTGTGTTGTGCCTGATGGCAGCCCCGAACAATGACCTGGTTGATCGACGCTTCTCTCTCGATAAAGGTCAAGTCGTCTGCCGGGGTGGTGCCGTAGGGGGACGGTGTGCGGCGCGCGGGTGAGGTCGGGACCGGCGCTCCCGGCCGGGTGTCGGCGGCCGTCAGGAGGCCGTCGGCGTGATTCGACCGGGCCTGCTGGTGGTCTCGACGAGACGTGCCAGTGCGGAGCGAGTGGAGGGCGCGTTGTCGTGGTCGACGTGGTCGTCGACGCGGACCACGGGGTGCGGTTCGCCCCGCAGCCTCGTGATCCGGTAGCCGCGGCGGTCGGCGTCGACCGCGTCAACGCGGCGGATCTCGTGCAGGTCGTCGGACTCGACGAGGACGTCCTCGTAGCAGACGGCCCAGGCCAGCAGGCGGAGTCCGGGGGTGGGATCGGCGAGGAGGTCCGTGATCAGGCCGACGTCGACGCAGGCCGCGAGGGTGGGCCGGGCGACAGGCTGGTTGATGTCGAGCGCGGTGGCGAGGTCCGCCAGGAGGTCGGCGAGTCCGGCCCGGTAGCGGCCCATGCGGGCTTCGTTGAGCGGTAGGTGAACGGCGCGCATCTGGCGTCTCGTGCCGTGCGGTGCGGTTGGGGCCGGCCGGTCCTGGACGAGCAACAGGAGCGGCGGGCGGCCCCAGCCGACAAGCTCGGCGCTGGCCTCGACGTCCAGCAGGCACCCGGTCAGGGTGTGGACGGCGTGGAAGGACATCACGGGGATGGAGCTCCTTGACATACGCGAAGCCCCGCAGGCCGAATGGCCTGCGGGGCTTCTGGTGCGTGCGGGGACGTGGTGCGGTTGGCGCCAAGGGCCGCGTGTTACCGCAGGTCGCGGTAGCGGATGACGATTCCCGGCGGCGTGGCATGGTCCGGGTCGTGGGCGCGGACGCCGCAACGCTTGCGTTTGGCCAGGTACATGGCCTGGTCGGCCGCGTGCAGGAGATCGCGGGTCAGCATGCCCGGCTCGGCGAGCGCGTAACCGACGCTGGCGGCGACGATCACCTGCCGGCCGGCGATCTCGAACGGGAGCGCCGAGATGCGCCGGTGAGCGGCCTCGGCGGCAGCCTCGACCTCACCGTCGTCGCCGTGCACGACAAGGGCGAACTCGTCGCCAGCGAGATGCGCGGCCAGGGCGACCGACGGCCCGAGGGCCCTCAGTCGGCGACCGACCTCGCGCAGCAGGTCATTGCCGTGCTCGTGGCCGTAGGCGTCGTTGACCTGCTTGAACCGATCCAGGTCGATGAGGACGAGCCCGAGTGGTTCCCCGAGCGAGAACGTGGCCTCGAGGTGGGTCCACAGGGCCCGCCGGTTCGGCAGGTCGGTCGTGTCGTTGTGCGTGGCCAGCCGGTGCCAATGGGACCGGTCACGGTCGCGGGCGGCCAACGTTTGTCGCTGATGGTCGATGATTTGCCGCTGCCGGGCGAGCAGAGCCGCGGCGACGGCGAGACCGGCGAGGACTCCGCCGGCCGCCGCGAGGTACGAGCTCAGGTGACACACTTGACGTCGCTCCTTGTGCGTTAAGGAGCACCGGGGCGGGCGTGGTTCCGCCAAGTTCGACGCCCGCCCCGGGCTACCAGCGGTAACGGGTTGCTAGTTGATTGCCGGGGCGAGTTGGAAGGTCGCCGGCTTCTCGGCGACCTGAACGGCGACACCGTCGGTGACGAGCTTGTGCACGGCGTTGACGACCGCGCCCGCGCTGGCCTTGGCCGAGTCGGTGGCCTCGTTCGCCTGGTCGATGGCCCTGCACAGTTGACTGGTCTTGAACGGCTGCCCGGGATGGGCTTCGAGGACGTCGAGGATGGCCCCGCGCAGGCTGCCCTTGGACCGGCGCGGCGTCCCGCTACCTGACGCGCTCGGAGCCTCGGTCGGGCTGCTGGACGCAGCGGTGTCGTCGCTGCCCGCCGGGTCCAGACTGGGCCGGGAGTCTGCCTGACCAGACGCGTCGGCTGCGGCCGGATTCTCGGCGTCGGCCAGGGAAGCCTCGCCAGTCTCCGCCTGCGTTGTGGTCGGTGGGTCGGGGACGCTGTCCGGCTGGGCGGGTGGGTCCTGTAGGGCTTGCCTGCCGGCGTCGCCGTCGGGCGCTGGTCGGCGATCGCCGACCGGCTGGGGACCGGTCGACTCGTGGTTTGGTCTCGCCACCGACGCTGTGTTCGCCCCCTCTGCCGGTCCGTGAGCCTCGTCCGTGTCGTCGTCCGTCACTGCGGGGGGCGGGTCGCGCCTCGCGTCGGTTGTGGTCGCCGGCGGGTCGTCGCTGTCGGTGCTGGTCGCCGTGTGCGGCAGGTGCCGCCAGAGCGTGCGGCCGTCGTCGGCGCGCCACGATTCGGCCTGGCCTGCCTCTGCAAGGGTGCGAAGTCGTTTGGTGGCCGTCGAGTAGCCGACGCCGGCGCGCTGAGCGATCGCGGCGGCCGTGTCCGGGCCAAGTGCTGCCAGAGCGGCGGCGACCTTGTCGAGCGCGCTTGGCACTCCGGTCTGGCCGGTCGTGTTGTCCATGAGTCCTCCCTGTGGCTGCTGTTGCGTCTGCCGGGATGTGGCGTGCACTGATCCACGCTTCGACAGCGCCTCGTGATCAAGTGCGGTGACGAATCTTGGGATGCCGTCGACGCTCGGGGCGGAACCTGCCAAGCCCCGTGCTGGTAGGCGGTGCGGCTATGGCTGGCCGAAGACGTGGTCGCAGCGGCTCGGGTCGACCGGCAGCCACGGCAGGCCCCAGCCGATCCGATACCGCCCACCGGTCGGCTCCACGAGGTGGACGCCGCCGCCGAGGGACACCGGACGGGCGATGGTGAGCGTGTGCCCGTCGAAGCCGACCGTGCGCCAGTCACCGCCGACGTAGCTGGCCATCGCGGCGAACGTCTGGGTAAGGGCGGTCACAGCCTCGTGGTCGAGGGCGAGTTCGAAGCTGCCGTTCCACCAACCGGCCACCGTCGCGAGGTATCCCTCGTGGTAGCGGTGGAAGCCAGGGACCGGTTCGTAGCGCAGCCACCGACCGGAGAAAACGGCTGTACTGCCCTGACGCGGCGTGTAGTCAGGCGTCGTCACTGCTGGCCCTCCTGGCCGTCGGTGCCGCCGCCGGGGGTGGAGGAGGCGCCGAGGTGACTCGCGGCCGTGACCGTGCGGGCGCTGGACCAAGCGACCCCTGACGCCTGCGCCGACTGGGCGAGCCAGTCGGCCGCGTCCTGCAACCACGCGCGGATGTCGTCGACGGCGTCGATGACCTCGCTGCGCCCTTCGCTGTCATCGAGGCCGGTGAGGTGTGCCTGGCGGGCCTGGTCGAGGAGGTAGGAGCCGGTCTGTGCGTGCACCCGGGCGAGCAACCGGGTACTGCGGTGTAGGTGCCCGATCAGGGATGTGACGTCGGAGGGCGTCGGCAGGGTGAGCAGCGCGCTGAACGGTCCGGTGGCCGTGTGCAGCCAGCGGGTGAGGTGCTCGGCGGCGGTGATGGCGCTGCCCAGTCGGGCGGGGTCGTAGGGACCGTCGACGGCGAAGAGCCGGCTCATGTCGTCGAGCCAGGTGTTGGTCTGACTGTCGACCGGAAGCGGGTCGGCGACGAGGGTCGGCTGTGAGGGTTGGCCGTCGGCAGCCGCGCAGATGGGGCTGTTGTCCGTCAGATGCCACCACGGGATGCCGCCGCGGTAGGCGTTGGTCCAGTGCGTGGTGGGTTGGTCTGCCACCGGCTCGTTGCAGACGGGGCAGATCGGAAGTTGGATCATGGGGCGGTGTCCCTTCAGGCAGGGTGATGACGGCGACCAGGGCCTGGTCGCCGACGGCTCGGTGACGTGTCGAGGAGTTGGTGCCGGCGCTCGCCGGCTTATGCGCAAGAGGGAAAGGGCGGCCGTCTCGCTGGCCGGCAGCGCTGTCAGCGCCCCTGCGAGGGGCGACTGGCACGCCGGAGCCGAGATGCGGCGGCTCGCGGGATTTCTGCCGATACCGTGAGCCGGTCGCCAGGATGGTGAGCAGGGCGGTGCGCCAGTGCGTGCGGCGACCCGAAGCTGCGCGATGAGGTGCGCGTGGATGGCTAACGGTTCGCGGCGCTGCGGCGCGGGGCGCGGGGCGCGGACGCTGACCTTGTCGAGCAAGACCGATGACGGGCCCGTCGGCCGTGTCTCCCTCTTGGCCGGCTCTGTCAGAGCGCGACCGCGAGCAGTCGCTGGTCGGGGTCGATGGCGTCGAGCAGCCGGTTGGCCTGTTCGAGGTAGGTCACCCGGTCGGCCATGGCGTCGCTGGCCGGGGCCAGCTTCGCCCCTTCGGCGGTGATCAGCGCGTCGCCCGCGAGGGCGGTCAGGGCGCTGTGGTGCTGGTAGGCCATGCAGCCGGCCTGGTACATCTCCAGTTCGCTGAGGCGGATCTGCCCGGCGCCGTAGGTGGCGGCGTTGTGCATCCGGATGGCGTTGACCCGGGGTTGATGGGTGAAGTCCGCGACGGCCGCGTCCCACGGGTACTGCGGCGGGTCCGCCAGGTGGCGGGCTTCGTAGACGTGCCACGGGGTGGCGTTGCGGGTGCCGTGCACGGCGCGGCTGAACACCTGATGGCGGATGCCCGCCCCGACACCGGCGGCTTGGCGCATGGCGGTCAGGTCGAGCAGTCGCGCTGGTCCGCCGGCGCAGTAGGCCGGGCGGCCCTTGCGCAGTCCGAACATCTGGCTGCGCTGCCACAGGTGCAGGGCGGGGCTGGCCCAGAAGCGGGGCGACAGCGTGCCCTGCACGCCGAAGTTGCGGTCGAGCTGGTGTGCGGTCAGGGATTCGCGGGGCAGGTCGCCCGGCACGCAGACGATCATGGTGCGGATCGTCGCCGTCGGTGTGACAGCCGGCGAGGTTGCCTTCCGGGTCGAGTTCTTGGGCATGAATGTTCCTCCTTGCGGGTGGGCGCGTCAGGGCGCGCGGAGATGACCGGCCCACTGGGTGCGTGGGTCGGTTGCGGGAGAGGTGCGGTGCGGGTTGGTGCGGTGCGACCTGGGGTCGCCGCGCGGCGCGGCGCCGACCGGCCCCGGGAGGGGCGGGTGGGCGTGGCGCACCGGTAGGTGCGGCGGTGGTTCCGAGGTGGGATCGGACCGGGGTGGAGATTTATGAGGGGGTGTTAGTGCCGTGAACGGTAGCGGCCTGTTCTGTCAGGCCGATCCGACGAGTTGATCGCTGGAAAGTGGGGTTGACCTGCGATGTAAGGCATTCCGGCTTGTAGCGGAGTCCTCGTCGGCGCGGAAGCTGTGAGCCTTCACGACTCTCACAGATGGTCTCGTTTGCTGACAGACGTCGGCGACGGTAGTCGGCTTGCCGGCGGTGCTCACTCTGGCAGGTGTCGGCGCGCTGGCCTGCGGTGTGAGTTCTACGGGTGGTCGAAGCGCCGTGGGTTGGTGACCGTGTCGGGGCCGTGGTCGCAGGGCAGCTCGTGCAGGTACCGGCGGTGGGTGGGGTCCGAGACGAAAGTCCACACCCGACCGGCCGGGTCGGGGCCGTGAATGGCGGTGGCGATCGGGCTGGCGGTGCGCAGTCCGGCGAGCACTGCGAGGAGGCTGGCCTCGCGGCGCCGGCTGGGGACCCAGAACAGCACGGGGTAGCGGGGGCCGAAGGTGGTGAGGCGTTCGTAGCCGCGCAGCTTGGCCACGACCCGGGCGCGGTTCTCGGTGTCGTTGTCGTGCTCGAGGAAGAAGCCGGTCGAGGTGTCATCGACGGTCCAGACGCCGTGCCCGTCGGGGCGGATGCCGGCCTGGGCGTAGACGGTGGTGGCGTGCTGCTCGGACCACCAGCGCGACAGCCGGGCGCCGGTTGTGTGGCGGGCGGTGGCGATGAGGTCGGTGAAGAACTGGTTGACGCCGAGTAGGTGGTTGACCTGGCCGCTGGCGGCGATGCGCTTGGCGCGTTCCAGGGAGCTGCGCGGCGCTCTGCCGCTGGTGCCCGTGGGGTCGTGGTAGACGGTCGGGTGTAGCTGCAGTCCGACGGGCCCGAGGGTGTAGAGCAGCGACCCGTACCGGCCGTGGGCGCCGCTGCGGCCGAAGCGGTGCAGTACGTCGAGGCGGTGCAGGATCGTCAGCCGCCGTTGGGCGGTGCGGCGGGTGTCGAAGAGGGCGCTGGTGATTTGGTCGGTGGACAGCAGGTAGTGCTCGGCGAGCAGGGCCAGCAGGGCGTGGTCGCGGGGGACGATGCGACCGAAGACCGCTAGCGGATCGGGGTTGCGGGAGGTGGGGGGAACACGCGAGTACACGATGTCTGCTCCTGGGCAGGATGGGGTTCCCCTCCCGATCGGGAGGGGTGTCTGGGATGGGGAAGGTCGGTGCGGAGGGCCTGTCACGGGGTGTGTGCGGCACTGACAGCCCAGGTCAGCACTGTGCTGCGGATGTCTGACGGTCACCGGTGACGATCCCGATGGCGAGCCGGTGCGCGACCCGGGCGACGCCACCGTCTGACAGAGACAGTTAGCTCCGGTCGCTCCTCGGACGGGATCGACGGTCGTCGGGTCTGCGGCTGAGCCGTTCGACGAGGTCGTCGACGGCGCTGGTGTCCTGGCTCGGTACCGCCGCGGCGGCGGCCTGGCGGATGGCGGTCGCCTCCCCGACGACCGGCTTCGGCGGCCGGGTCTTCATCGTGAACGCCGGGGTCTGGCGGCCGTTGACGACCAGCCGTGCCGCGGCGGTGTACGCGTCGAGGTGGGCGAGGTCGTGCTCGCCCAGTTCCGGCAGGGTGTGCCGGGACAGGACCTTCGCGTCTTCCGGCGCCACCGTGAAGTAGATCTTGTTGCGGGCGTTGGCCGACGCCGCAGCGAGGAGGTCGCGGGGGAACTGGGCGAGGTCCTGGTGGGCGAGCACGAGTGACAGCCGGTACTTGCGGGCCTCGGCGAGCATCGTGTCGAGGGAGTTGGCCAGGGTCAGGAAGTTCTGTGCCTCGTCGATGATCAGGGTGGCGTCGCGGCGCCGGTCGGGTTCGACGCCGGCGCGGGCGGTGGTGGCTTGCCACACCTGCGCGAGGATCAGGGAGCCGAGCAGCCGGCTGGTGTCCTCGCCGAGCACGCCCTTGGGGATGCGGACGAGCAGCACTCCGCCGTCGAGGACGCGGCCCATGTCGAAGCTCGACTTCGGGTAGCGCATGGTGCGTTTTACGAAGTCGCGCAGCAGGAACGCGCGCAGCCGGGCGAGGACCGGTCCGATGACCTGCGAGCGGAGGCTGTCGTTGAGGCTGTCGTACCACTGCCAGAAGCCGCTGAGCCCGGCCGGGTCGTCCAGGTCCACCGTCATCGCCGAGCGGAACTGGGGGCTGTTGAGCAGCGGGGGGATGTGTTGCAGGGTGACGTTGTTGTGGCGCAGCAGGGTCAGGCAGGCCACCCGCATGACGTCGTCCATCCGCGGTCCCCACGCCTTGGCGAAGATGTTCCCGAAGATCGACACGAGGTTGTCGACGACCAGGTCGGGGTCGTCGCCTTCGAGGGGGTTCAGCGTCGGCGGGTTGTCCTGGTCGGGGTCGAAGAGGACGACGCGGTCGGCGACGGTGGCGGGGAGCCGGTCGAGGATGTCCAGGACGAGGTCGCCGTGCGGGTCGATGACGACGGTGCCCCGGCCGGCTTTGATGTCGTCGAGGGCCATGTTGACCAGCAGGGTGGTCTTGCCGGAGCCCGTGGAACCGATCACATGCATGTGATACCTCGCGTCCGCCACCGTCAGCCCGACGCTGTGGCCACCGATTTCGGCGTCGCCGAGCATCTTGACCCCACGGCCGCCGCCGGGGACGGCGACCGGTGCCGGCATGGACGCGGCCCGCGCCCGGTCGAGGCCGGGCACGGCGAGGTCGCGCGGCAGGGCGGCGAGGGCGGCGAGTTCCGGGGCGGAGGTGAGGAATCCGGGTCCGAGGCGGCGTGCGGCGAGGACGGCCACCGGGGCGGGCATCCGGGCGCGGTGGGTGAGCCGGTTGCGGCCGGTGTGGATGGCGAACGCCGAGGCGAGGGTGTCGGCGATGCCCCGCAGCCGGCCGGTCGGGTCTGTGCCAGGTCGCCGGTTGGTGGTGGCGACGGCGTAGCGGATGCCGGTCTGCCACAGCGGGTGCGCTGTCTTGTCCAGGATCGCCCGGACATCGCGCTCGACGGTGGGATCCCGACGGGACGCGGGCGCCGCAGCGCGGCCGGTGCCGCTGCCGGGCAGGAACGCGTCCAGCAGCCACCGCACCGGCGCGACCGGGTTGATCGCCGGGACGGCGGTCGTGCCGGCCCGCAGCCGCCCGGCCGCTCGGCGGGCCCGCGCCGCCCGCCGGGGTGTGGCCGGGCGGGCGAGGATCTGCACGCAGGCGTACTCGCGGGGTGTGAGCTGCGCGCCGGCGGCCATCAGCGGGCGCAGCGGGTCGGTGTCGTGGTCGGTGGCCAGCGGCAGCCACTCCGCGTACACGGGCAGCAGGTGCCCACCAGCCGTGGGATGGGCGTCCAGGGGGATCGGCGGCGGGGGGTTGTCGTCGGTGGTGGTGGCCGCGCTGGGCCACGCCCCCCGCACCGCGGCCTCGACCGCCCCCGCAGGGACGGTGCCGGGAACCCAGATCGAGATGAGCAGCTGCCGGCCGGACCACGTGTACTGCCACACAACGTGCGGGGCGCCGTGCAGCAGGCGCCGCCGCCGTGAGGGGGTCAGCACGCCGGCCAGGTTCGCCCACAACGCTGGTGCGCTGTGCGGGTCGACTTCCGGCGGCGGCGCGATCGTCACGAGGCGCGCGCCGAGGGCGTGGTGGCGGTGCCGCCCGATCTCGACGAGGTTGCGGGCCGCGATCCACACGATCAGCCCGCCAGCGGCGACCGCCGCCAGCCACGGCCGCTGTGTGGCCCACCCGGCGGCGTCGAGCAGCGCGCCCGCTGGTCCGGTAGGGGGTGGGATGGGGCCAGCGCCCGGCCCGATGGTGGGGCTGGGCGCCGGTGGCGGTGACGCGAGCGCTGCTCGGAAGGCTTCGGTCGGTGGTATCACAGGTCGTCGTCTTCCTCGTCGAGGTCGGCCAGGTCGGCCGGGTCAGTGGTGCACAGGGCGTGTTCCGCGTCGGAGGCGATCGACTCGAAGCTGGTCCTGCTCGCCCCGGAGATCAGCAGCCCTTGGCCGCGGCGGGTCGAGAGCAGTAGTCGCCGTTCACCGTCGGTGAGCCCGAACGCCTCGCCGACGGCGTCGATGGCCTGCGGCGCCTGCCGCAGCAGCACCTGGGTGGAGGCGTTGGACACCACCGCCTTGCCGAGGTCGGTGCCCAGCACGTCGGCGGCGTCCTGGGTGATGACGGTCAGCCCGGCGTTGCGCTTGCGTGCCGCCTTCGACATGCGGAACAGGAAGCGGGCGCCTTCGCCGTCGCGCATCAGCAGCCACGCCTCGTCGACCACCACGAGCCGCCGCCGCGAGGGGCGTTGTGGGGCGTCGACGGTGCGCCAGATCGAGTCCAGCGCGAGCAGGGTGCCGACGGTGCGCAGTTCGTCGGGCAGGTGCCGCAGCGACCACACGACCAGGTGTCCGACCGGTGCCTGGGTGGTGGGCGCGTCGAACAGGTCGGCGAAGCTGCCCTGCACCCACGGCGCGAGGCGGGCGGCCAGCGTCGCGGCGGCCGGGTCGTCGTCGGCGCGTAGCGTGGCGGCCAGGTCGCGCAGCAGCGGTGCCGGCCGGTGGTGCGTGGCCGGGTCGGCGGTGATCCCGGCGGCCCGGTAGACGGCGAGAATGGCCCGGTCCAGTGCGGCTCGCTCCGCCGGTGGTGGCTGGTGGCCGAGCAGCACGCTGATGAGCGTGTGCAGGAACAGGGCGCGGCGGGTCAGGGTGTCGGGACGCCGGTCGCCGACCGGCAGGTCCAGGGGGTTGATCTTCACGCCGGGCAGGCCCAACCGGACGATGCTGCCGCCGACCGCGTCGGCCAGTCGCAGGTACTCGTCCTCGGGGTCCACCACCGCGACCTGCACCCCCTGGTAGAGGTTGCGCAGGATCTCCAGCTTCACGAAGTACGACTTCCCGGCTCCGGAGCGGGCCAGGACGATCGAGTTGTGGTTCTCCTGCGTCCAGCGGTCCCACCAGACGATCCCCGAACTGGCGGGGTTGATCCCGTAGAGCACACCTCCGGTGCCCGGCGGGTCGCCGGGCAGCGGAGCGGGCAGGTCCGGGCTCGACAGCGGAAACGCGGCCGCGAGGGCCTGGGTGTCCATGGTGCGCAGCATCCGCAGCCCATCCGAGGCGAGAGGCAGGGTGGTGGTCCAGCCGGCAAGCTGCCGCCACGTCGCGGGCTGCACCTCCAGAAGGGTGGACGCGGCGGCGGCCCGGACCTGCGCGCACGCCTGCAGGAGGTCGTCTTCGGTGCGGGCGTGCACGGTCAGGTACAGGCCGACGCGGAACAGCTTCGCCGCCCCTCGGGCCAGCCGCTCGGCCAGGTCACCGGCGTCATCTGCGGCGGCATCGACGTAGGGGTCGGCCAGCTTGCCGCGCTCGGAGTCGGCCCGCCGCGACGACTCCAGCCGCGCCCGCTGTGTGCGCAGCCGGGACGCGGCGATCGGCGCCGGCAGCGGCTCGATGTGCAACGCGAGGTCGAGCCGGCCCGGCCAGGACAGCAGCGGCTCCAGCCACGCCGGACCAACCTCGGCCGGGTAGCCCGTCACGACGAGGGTGGCGGCGAAACCGTCGCCCACGCGCAGCCACCGGGGCGTGACCTCGACGGCAGCCGGCGCGACCGCCGACGCCAGCGAGCCCGGCCGCAGCGGTGCGCCATCGCCGCCGGAGCGTCTCTTCCTGATCATGGGCTTCTCCTTGTCCTGCGGGTGGGCGTGGCGGCGGTGATGACGGCGTCGGGTGCGGCCAGGCGGCCCGGCTGCGGCGGGCGGTACGGGTCGGCGGCGCCGGCCAGGGCGGCGGTGACCGCCGAGCCGTCCAGCACCCGCGGACTGACGCCGAGGCCAGCCAACGCCCGCACCGTGTCATCGGCTCGCCGCCGCGCGGCATGCGCGCGCTCGCCGGCCGCCGCGCGGGTGACGACCAGGACCTGCCGACGCAGCGGGTCCCGCCGGGCGGCCAGGTCGCCGAGGAACTCCGCGTGATCGGCGCACGCCGCGCCCAGCCGCGGATGCGGCTGGACGTCCACGGAGGCGGCGAGAGCCCGGCTGTGGGAGATCAGGTCAACCGGTTGCGCGGACACGACGATCTCCGTCGGCGTCGACAGGCTGTTGAGCCACCGACCCCACCCCTCGATCAGGGCCGCCTGCTCGCCGGGTGTGCGAAGCGCGAGGTTCACCGTGGTGGTGCCGACGATCACCGCCCGCGCGTCACCGAGGCTGATCTCCCCGTCGTCGCCGATAGCGTCGGCTGGCAGCCGCAACGGCGCTGGCAGCGGCATCCGGCCGCTGCTGGGGGTCTCGACCCAATCCGGCGTCCCGGTGTCCGCCGCGATGGTGGCGGTGGACAGTGACCGGGGGGCGCGCGTGTGGCGGATCGCGTGCACCAGCCACACATCCATGGACAGGCCGTCGCGGCGGCCCAGAGCCAGGCCGATGACCAGCCCGCCGAGCACCACACCAGCGCCGATGAACACCGGCGCCGGCACGACATCGTGCAGCGTGCGCCACCCGGTGTAGAACAGCAGCGCACTGGCGGCGACGATCGCCAGCTGGTGGAACGTCAGCCCGTAGGCCACCTTGTCGGGGGCGTCGACGTCGGCCGGCATCCGCGCCCTCATTGGCGCTTCGGGATCAGGTCGGGTCATTTGATGCTCCTCCGAAGGGTGTTCAGGCCAGGGACGGCGCGGGCGAGCTGCTGCACCACGACGACGCGGACCACCGCGCCGAGCATGGTGCTCGTGCCACGTCCGGCCTGGCCCGCCCAGCGGGCCAACAATGTGGGGATCTTGACGGTGGTCCACAGCAGCACCACCACGACCAGGAGATTCAGCGTGCCGCCCGGGTCGACGGGCAGCCCGAAGACGGGCAGCATCGTCGCCGGGTCGAGCAGTGTCTGCTGCCCCGCGGTGAGGAAGAACGCCTGCGCCACGGGGATCGCCAGGCATCCGGCGTAGGCGCGCCACCACAGCCGGGCGAGACCGTCGGTCTGCGGCAGCGCGTGGCAGGCCAGCGCCAGCGGCGCGATGCTCGTCATCACCAGCAGCGCCACGAACCGGCCGATCAGCTGGAACGCCGCCGTCACGACCAGAACGGTGATGAGCAGGATCAGGATCAGGAACAGCAGCGGGACGGTGTGGTCCTGTGCCGCAGCGAGGTGGGTGCGGATCGCGGTGAACGCGCCGTCGCCGTCGTAGCCGCCCTCGCTGATCGCCGCGGTCAGGGCGTTGGCCACATTGATGAGCTGGTCGCAGGCTAATTGGGAGAAGTGCGCGGCGGTGAAACCGACGACCAGCCGCGGTAGGAGGTCCTTGACCGTGTAGCGGGATTGTTCGTCGCCGCCGGCGATCATGACGAGCACGCCGGCGGCGACGAACGCCAACACGAAGACGGTGTCCACGATCCAAATCGACCGGCCGGTGAGCGCCTGCACCTGCGGCAGCACGGTGACCTTCGGGGTGGTGAGCAGAATGCCGGTGATGAGGTCGAAGATCGCGTTGAGGCAGGCCAGGATCGCCGTGGTGAGCCAATCAAGGACCTGGTCGAGGACCCATCCCATGACGATCAGCCCCCGACGATGCCCTGGACGACCTGCAGCAGGATCGGGGCGAGGACGGCCAGGCCGTAGCCGATCAGCGCGTTGCGCAGGGCGAGCTTGGCTTTCTCGACCTGCGACGGGTCACCACCGGCGGTGGCCCAGTACACGCCGGCCAGGACGAGGAAGAGGGTGGCGATGGCGGCCAGGATGCCCATGACCCAGGCCTGCAGGTTGGCGATCACCACCGGCAGCGAGTTCGCCGCCAGGTAGACGGCGGCGCCCGGATCGGCAGACGCGGTGGCCGGGGCGGCGAGTGACAGGCCGACGCCGACCAGCGGTACGGCGGCACGGAGTGCGAGACGAACGATTCGCGGGATTCGGAGAGTGTGCTGTGGGGTGCGGGACACTGCGGTTCACCTCCCGCCGCCCCCGATCACGAAGACGTGTGACCGGGGGCGGCGATTGCTCGAAGCGGTCCGATGGGACCGCCGCCGGGCGCAGGCGAGCAGCGCACGAACCGCGTGAGCCCCGGGAGGAGCTCGTCCTCCCTCAGGGGTGGGTTGCGGTCATCAATGTGGTGTCAGCGCATCAATTGGCGCGGCACCCGAGGCGCGCGGATCGCGGCTGCTCGTGTCGCCCGGCGGCGGGCGGGACCGGCGAGCGGTATGGCTCGCTGAAAGTCCCGCACCCCCAAACCGGGATTGGTGAGCCCTGGCGAACACTTGCCGCGCTCACCCCGGTCCAGGCAGGGCTCACAGGGCAGGTCAGGGCCTTTCACTGTCGCCGGCGTTGCCTGCGGGCGAGGACTCACAACCGGATCGGAACGGGCTGTGTTCGAGCGGTGTGAGTGCCGTTGGGGCTCACAGTTCTTGACAAGGCCGCATCGGTTCGCCCGTTCCAGGGTGCCTAGGACGATGGCGGAGAGGTTCTGATCGTCGGAGCGGAGGGGGACGGCTGAGCGGCGCCTGCGCCGCAAAACGTGCCGGCGGGGCAGGTCGGCTGGCAATTCTGCGCCGGTTCTCTTCTGCCAGCGCGCTGCCTCCGGATAGCTCTGCTGGGACGGGCGCTCGGTACGCGGAAACGGCTGTGGCCCGACGGGTATGTCGGGCCACAGCCGTGCCGGTTGGTTGTCAGGCGGCTGCTGCCGAAGCGTGCTGCCGGGCGGCTTCGCGGCGGCCGGCCGCGGCACGTCCTGCGCGACGCCCGCCGCGCTGCTCGGCCTGCTGCCGCAGCCGCGCCGTGGTCTCCGGCGACGCGACCCCGGTCAGCAGCCCGTCCGCGAGGGCCTCGGCGACGCGGCTGTCGATGCGGGACAGCCGCATGCGCAGGGCGTCGACGCTGACACCATTCCTCGCGGCGATGGGCTCGATCGCCCGGTGCCCGAGCCGCACGTCGATGTAGGGCTGCTCGTCCTCCGGGTCGAGGATCCCGAGGGTCACGGCGCGGCGGACCAGCAGGTCTGGATGCCCGTACGGCACCGGCGGAGTGCGGGAGCCGGAAACGAGGTGCTCGATGTCCTGCACCGGCAGGTACTCATGCTGCCGCAGCCGCAGGTCCCGCCCGGCTCGCCACGCCGCCTTGCACAGGCTCGCGTACGGCGCGGGTTTGGAAAGGTCGGCCCGGTCGCGGAGCGCGCTCAGGAACCCGGTCAGGATCTCGGCGTCGATATCCGCAGGGTCGCCGGTGTAGCCCTCGCACAAGTGGGCCGCGTACCGCTGTAGCGCCGGCATCGCCATGCCGACCGCGGCGATGACCCAGTGAGGCCCGTCGAGCCGGGCGCGTCGGATCAGCTCCCGCCACACCTCGTCACGCGCCGTGTAGGCGCGGGGGTGGCGCAACAGCCAGTCCCGCACTGCGGGCAGCGGCATCACCGGCTGCGGCAGACCCGCGTCGGAGAAGAACGCCGTGCAGTCAAGAGCCAGCGGCGCAGGCTCGCAGGTCAGCGCGGCGTAGGCGGTCGCCGCCGCGTCGAGGGCGGAAGTCGGCCAGTTCGTAGCGTCGGACGCGCTCATGTCAACACTCCTGTGCCACCGAAGGGATTCGAATGCCGTCGCCGGCGTTGTCACGGCGATCGGTGGCATCGATTGCGCCACAGAGGGCTCACAAGGTCCTGACAGAGCTGCTCAGGGCGCTGTTCGTCGCCCTCGAACCGGGCCTCTGTCAGTGGCCCGCCCGCACGGCGCGTCATCGCCGCTGATCGTTGGCAAGAGTCTGACAAAGGCTAGTTGACCTGCCCTGTGACACCCTGACAGAGCCTGTGACCCGCTGTTCGGAGGTGGTGACGCAGGCTCACGTCGTGACCCGCGAGACGGCGCGGACGACCTCACAGGGGACACGCGCGGCCGGCTGTGACAACCGGGTCGGCTCACAGCGCCACTGTCACCGCTCGCCGGGGACGGCCCGCGCGGGCTGCGGACGTACCTGTGACAGTCGGGGGCAGGCTGTCACCGCTGGACATTCCGCACCCTGTGACAGGCGGCGCCGCGCCGATGACAACGGCCCCGCACACACGACGCTCGGCGCGTCTCACAGTGCCGGTCAATGCTCATGTCTACGTCGACGCTCGAAGCGTTCTCCTTAACCGGCGCCGGCACCGTCAGCGCCTTCTGTCAGTGACCCAGCGTCAGTGACAGGGGTGAGTAGGGACGAGGCCGGTCCCGTCTCGGTAGGGCGAATGCCGATGGCGGCTGTTACGTCGCGCGCACCAGGCAGGACGAGGAAGACCGGGACAAGCCGCTGCCGGGTCGAGCGTTGTGAGCGGTTGTGGGTTCGGCAAGTGTTCGCCGGGGCTCACAAAACCCGGTTGGGGGATGTCAGCGCTTCACGGCGCGGCGCGGAGCCGACGGCACATGAGCGAGCACACGCCGCACCCACACCAGCAGGCCGACCACAGCGAGCCGGCCGACTCCACTCTCATTGACCTGATCGCCGGCGACCCGCCGGTACCGATCACGGTCTGGCGCACGGCCCGTACCGACGCCGACCCGCACACCAGCCTGCCCACCCGTCTGGCCTACCGCCTCGTCGCCGCCTACAGCCGGCCCGGGGAGGCGGTGGTCGACCTCACCACCGACCACGTCCTCGCACCGATCTGCGCCCGGGGCGGGCGCCAGCACCACCGCGCCTGGTTCACCGACAGCTCCCGCCTGATCATCGGACCCGCCACCGCCGGCCCGCTGGCGCCCACGACCGAGACCAACCCGCTGACCGCGCCCGGCGAGCCGGCGGCCGGCGACGCGCAGGACCCGCCCGAGCTGATCGACTGGTTCGGCGACGACCTCACCGACCCCGACCTGCCCGGCACCGACACGGCGGTCGTCCGGCCGCCCGACGACGGGCCGCTGGACGCGGCCATCAGCCTGGTGGTCGCCTGCTGGCCGCTGCACGAGGCCGGCGCGACGGCCCGGGTCCGCCTCGCCTGGCTCCTCGCTGCCTGCGCGCGGCTGCTGCGCCCCGGCGGCTGCCTCGTCCTCGTCGTCGGCGTCCCCGCCGGCACGCAGCCAACGCCGGAGGACTTCGGGCCGCTCGTGGCCGCCGCATCCGCAGTGGGACTGGGCTACCTGCAGCACATCGTCGCCGTCGAGGCCGATACCGACGGCGACCAGTTCGTCTACTTCGGCACGGATGAGGAGCTACTCACCCTGGCCCACGCCAACCCCGAGCAGTGGTCGGTCGCCCACTTGCGGGTGCACGCCGACCTGATGGTCTTCACCCCGCCCTCGACTCCAGCGGCTGGGGTGGGACGGCGCCGTGGCCGCGACGGCGGTGGGCGCCGTGGCTGAGCACAGCACTGCGGGATCGTCCGGCGCGAACGAACTGGACACCGATGGCCCTGCCGTCGGCAAGGATCACCAGGGTCGGCACCGCGAGTACGACGGCCGCCACCGCGCCGATCCTGGGGGTCTGTCCGTCTGGGCCACCGCCCAGTCGACCGGCCCCGTCCAGCGACGCGGCCGGTACGTGCCGGAATCGGTCAAGCATCCCGCCCGGATGCTGCCCGCGATCGCCGCCCACGCGATTGCCGCCTACACCCAGCCCGGCGATCTGGTCCTGGACCCGATGTGCGGCATCGGCACCACCCTGGTCGAGGCCGTCCACGCCGGCCGCGACGCCTTCGGCATCGAATACGAGCCGCAATGGTCGAACATCGCCGACGCCAACATCCGCCACGCCCACGACCAGGGCGCCAGCGGACGCGCGTCCGTCATCCGCGGCGACGCGACCCGGCTGATGTCCCTGGTGCCGAAGGCCCTCACCGGGCAGGTGGCGCTCGTGGTCACCTCACCGCCGTACGGTCCCACCGTCCACGGCCTCGTCCGCCCCGGCGAGCACGGCGTCGTCAAGTACGACGACCGGTACAACGACGGCGAGGACAAGGGCAACCTCGCCTACCGCGACCTGACCGGTCTCACCGACGGCTTCGCCGAGATTCTGCGCGGCTGCGCCACCCTGCTACGCCCCGGCGGCGCCGTCGTGGTCACCGCCCGCCCGTGGCGCAAGCGCGGCGAGCTGGTCGACCTGCCCAGCGCCGTCATCGCCGCCGGCCTGCGCGCCGGCCTCGTGCCGACCGAGCGGTGCGTTGCCCTCCTCGCCGCCGTCCGTCACGGGCAGCTCGTCGCCCGCCCGTCGTTCTTCCAACTCCAACAGGTCCGCAAGGCCCGCTCGTCCGGGGTGCCGATGCACCTCATCGCCCACGAAGACGTTCTGATCTTCACCAACACGCGCAGGCCTGAGGACGGGCCAGGGGTGGTCGCGTGAGCCCACCCACCCACCGCTACCTGTCCCTGGGCGCCGGCGTGCAGAGCTCGACGCTCCTGCTGCTCGCCGCCCAGGGGGCGATCCCCGGGTTCACCGCGGCGATCTTCGCCGACACCGGCTGGGAACCGGCAGCGGTCTACCGGCACCTGGACCGCCTGGCCGGCATCGCCGAACGGGCCGGAATCGAGGTGGTGCGCATCAGCGCCGGTGACATCCGAGCTGACGCGCTCGACCCACGCCACCGCTTCGCCTCCATGCCCCTGTTCACGCTCGGCCCGAACGGTGAACGGGGTATGGCCCGCCGGCAGTGCACTTCCGAATACAAGATCAAACCCATTAAGGCTGAAGTGCGGCGCCGACTGGGCTACCCACACCCAAGGCGCGTCCCGGCAGGGGTCCGGGCAGAGGTCGCGATCGGCATCAGCCTCGACGAGATCGGTCGGGCCCGCGACTCCGACGTCGCCTACATGCACAACGTGCACCCGCTGCTCGACGTCGGCTGGCGACGCACCGACTGCCTACGCTTCCTGGCCGAGCACGGCCTCGCGGACACCCCGAAGTCGTCGTGCGTGGGCTGCCCATTCCACGACGACGGCTTCTGGTTCGCCTTGCGCGAGCACAGCCCGCAGGAGTGGGCGGACGCCGTCGCCTTCGACCGGTCCATCCGCAACGGCTCCGCCCGGGCCAACGCGGACGGACACCCATTGCGCGGCCAGTTCTACCTGCACCGGCAGCGAGTGCCGCTCGACGAGGTACAGCTGCGGCCCCGTCCTCAACGCGGGGAAGCGTCTGGTTGTGGCCCCTGGTCCTGCCCACACGGCGAGCCGGTGACAGGCGACGCCGGGCGCGGGGAGGTGGCGTGAGCATTGCCCACACCACCGCCCCCCGCATCGGATCGCTGTGCACCGGCTACGGCGGCCTCGACATGGCCGTCGAGCTGGTGCTCGGCGGCAAGCTCACCTGGTACGCCGAAACCGACCGCCACGCCCGCACCGTCTGCGCCCACCATTGGCCCGGCGTACCCAACCTCGGCGAAATCCGCACCGTCGACTGGACCCACGTCGAGCCCGTCGACATCCTCACCGCCGGGTTCCCGTGCCAGGACATCTCCAACGCCGGCAAGCGCGCCGGCATCACTGGAGAGCACTCCAGCCTGTGGAGTTCGATCGCCGACGCCGTTCGCGTCCTTCGACCACCGCTCGTGTTCGTGGAGAACGTCGCCGCCCTCCTGCGGCGAGGATTCGACGTCGTCGAAGCCGACCTGGCCACGATCGGGTACGACACAAGCTGGCTATGCCTACGCGCGTCCGACATCGGCGCCGCCCACCGCCGCGACCGGCTGTTCCTGCTTTATCTGGACAAACAGTGGCGGCAGTGGTGAAGATCACAGCACCGCTGGTTCGTCGCCAGCATTGCGGTCCGACCGGGTTGTCGGCGTGGTCAGGGCTGGCGGACTGCGATGAGGATGGCCCCGGGAGCGTCAGTGTCGGGGCCGATCAGCAGGTGGGCCTTGATGGTGAATCCGGTGTCGCGTAGCCACGCTGCGACTCGGTCGGGCTGG
Source organism: Micromonospora sp. M61 (assembly GCF_018070245.1). NCBI lineage: Bacteria > Bacillati > Actinomycetota > Actinomycetes > Micromonosporales > Micromonosporaceae > Micromonospora > Micromonospora sp. M61. Next base: position 89,986 of record NZ_JAGPYA010000008.1, read on the forward strand.
CGACGGTGAACGTAGACATTCATGGGGTGGCCGCCGTAGCCCTGTGTCTTGAGCCTCGACTCGTCGCCCACGTGGAAGCCGAGTAGCAGCGGTCCGCCCGGACGCAGCACCCGGTGGAAGTGGCCCAAAACCGAAGGGACGGCGTCATCGGGTATGTGGATCAATGACCAGAAGGCAAGCAGGGCGGCAATCGAGGCGTCGGCGAGTTGCAAATCGGTCATCGAGCCCACTTCGAATCGCAGATCGGGGTGGTCGCGCCGAGCCAGGTCGATCATCGCGGGTGATAGGTCGATGCCGAAGGCGTCGACGCCCAGTTTGTGCAGGTGGGCGGTGACGTGTCCCGGCCCGCAGCCCACGTCCGCCACCGGCCCGTCGCCGGCGGCGTGGACCAGCTCAGCGAATAACGCCAGACTTGCACGAAGGTATGGCTCCGTGGCGAGGGCGTCGCGTACGAAGTTGGCGTAGCTGTCGGCGACCGTGTCGTAGGAGGTCCGGGCGTCTACCAACCAGTCGTCTGTGTTCCTGCTGGGTGACCCGGGCGCATTGCGGTCTTCCAGCGGTGACTCGGTTCGCGTCATCGGTCAATTCCTCCTGGTTGGGCTGGTAGGGACGGGAAGCTCGCTCACGGGCGAGACGTGTTGAGTTCCTGCAGCAGGCTGCGGATGCGGTCCGCGATGCAGCGGTGTCGTTCGATCTCTCGGGCCCAGCCACGTTCGGTGGCGTCGGCGATGAGTTGCTCTTCGGTGTGCAGCCGGTCTTCTAGCCGGGGGATGTACTGAGGTGTGGTGACGAACTTAGGGCAGCTCAGGTAGAGGTCACATTCGCACGGCCCTTCCTGAGGCAGGCGCAGGCAGCGTCCGAGTTCAAGTTCGGTCTTGTAGAAGTTGGTCTGGAGCCAGTCGAGTGCGGTCTGGTCGAGTTGGCCGCGGCGCAGAGTGTCCGCCAGAGGGCCGGCGATAGCCGCTCCAGGCTGCAGGACGGCCTGGTAGTCGGCCAGCACGACCGGGTCGGAGATCTGCGAGTAGGTCATGGACATGCCCGCGCTGAGGTGCCCGAGGATCTTCATGATCGTCTGGGTGCGGGCGCCTTTCTCGGCTAGTTGGGTGCCCAGCGTGTGCCGGAACCGGTGGGCGTGGATGGCGGGCTTGCCTTCGGCGTTGAGGATGCCGAGTTCGTCGCAGATGCGTCCGAGCGGCACCGCGAACAGGTATTCGACATCGGCGAGCCGACCGTTGTTGAGGAACAGGTAGCGCACATTCTTGCCGGTGTCTCTGTCGTGGATGCCGCGGTCCTGGTGTCCGGCGCGCAGTTCATGGAGACGGCGGATCGCTTCGGCAGCTTCGGGGTGGATCGGCACGGTGCGTTCTTTGAGCGATTTGCCGGCGGCGAGCCGCAGCCGCGGGGTGCCGTCGGGGTAGGTGTCGAGGCAGCCGAGGTGCAGCCGGCGGATCTCTCCGCGGCGTGCGCCGCTCCACCGGGCGACCAGCAGCGCACACCGTTGCAGCGGGCACTCGACGGTGCGGATCGCGGTCATCAGCGGTTCAAGTTGGTGGGCCGGGATGAACCGTGGGACGCGCTGGACCGCCCGTGGAACGTCCATTCGGGTCAGTACCGGGCGAGCGGGCATGTCGGTCCACTCGGCGTGGGCTCCGTAGCGGAAGAACACGGTGACTTCGGAGATAATGCTGCGGCGGTAGACGTCGCTGAGCGGCTGCTCGGGGTGCTTGACTTTGCGCTGCCCGCCCAGCCACGTCATGAAGTCCAGCAGGTCGGCGCGAGTCAGTTTGGCCAGGTTCTCCACAGCCGGGCGTTGCTGGGCCAGCCAGATGCCCAAGCGTCGCATCGCGGCCCGGGTCGAGCTCATGGAGTCGGGCCGCACGATGAGAGCTCGTTCGACCAGGTAACGGTCCATCACCGCGGCGATTCGCGGCTCCGGGCTCAGCGGCGGCAATGGTTTACGGTCCAGGCGTTGTGGCAGCCGGTCGGTGATCCCGGCGTGGAACAGCGCGATCCCGGTGCGGAACACGTTGGTGCCCCACGCGTTCTTGATCGTCGTGAGGTGCCGTGGGCTGAGGACCTCGTCGATGCCGGGGACCTGGTCAAGGGTGCGGATCGTCGCCCTCAGTTCCTCGACATCGTCGGCGGTGACCGCGTGCAGGTCCGGGTCGCCGCGGTGCAGCACCAATCGCATCACGGTCCAGGACACCCGGAACGTGCTGCTGTCGGGGTTGTGTCCCAGCGCGGTCACCTGCTCGCGTAGCTGGTCGACCTGGGCGGTCAGTGGCAGGCCGAGCTGGTCGGCGATCGACCACGGTTTGATCACACCGATGCCGAGCAGCCAGCCCCAGTCCAGCCGCAGCCGACCGGTTAAGGCTAGGTAGATCAGGTAGTCGCGGGCGTTGTAGTTAATCCAGCCGGCCGTGACATCGAAGTCATCCCCGGGGCCACGGCGCCGGGTTTGGGTGTCCTTGTTGCGCCACCCGAGCCGCTGCCGCAGCGGCTGGTCGAACCAGCTCTCCAGCTCGGGGACCTGGCGCAGGAAGCGGACATGCCGACGATGCAGCCGGACCTTGCGGTCAGGGCTGTAGATGCCGCTGTGCTCGACGAATGACGTGTACTCCTCGGCCGGACAATGTCGTGGTCCACCGACCAGGGTCGGTGGCGGTGACGCCGGCAGGCGCAGAACGGCTCCGCTCATGGTGCGGTGTCCCCGATCGCGGCCCGGTAGTCCTTGATCACGTCGGGATCACTGACCCGGGTGTAGATCTTCGTCGAGTCGGGACTGGCATGCCCAAGCCGGGTCATCAGGGTCAGATCCCGCATCCCGCCTTCGAACATGCGGGTCGCGTGCGTGTGGCGCAGCGCATGGGGTGTCAGCCAGGCGTCGCGGACGCCGGCACGCCGGGCGGCCCGGGCGAACATGCGCACCAGGCCGTCGTAGCTCAACGCCTCTAATCGTCGCTGGCCGCGACCGCCGACGAGGAACACATAGCCGGTGTCGGCGTCGGTGGGGCGTTCGTGCATGACGTAGTCGCTGACGGCCGGCAGCGCCCGGCCTTCCAGCAGGTCGACGGTCCGGTCCCGGCGGGATTTCTGCCGCACTCCTGCCGGGTGATCGGTCCGGTGGCGCACCACGATTCGCCGGCGTCCGTAGGAGATGTCCTCCAGCCGCAGGCCCAGGACCTCTCCTGGCCGCAGGCCGCCTTCCCACATCAGCTCCAGCAGAGCGCGGTCCCGCCGGGTGCGCAGCACGCCCAGCAAGGCGACATAGGTGTCGTCGGACATCGGTCTTGGCAGCGACTCCACCGTCTTGATCCGCAACGCCCGACGTACCGGCCGCTGCGGACGTGACGTCACTAGCGGCGCCCGAGGGCGGCCCGGAACTCGGGCCGCTGCCTGGTCAGGGATGGTCACGAGCGGATTGTCGGCACCGCCGTAGCGTTCGATGCTGATCAGGTACTCGAAGAACGACGACACCGCCGCCAGCACCCGGTTACAGGTCTTGGCCGCCAACAAGCGGCCGTTCCCGGAGGTCAACGTGAGGTCCAGCCGCTGGGCCTTGCGGCTCGACGAACGGGTTCGCAACCACTCGATGAAACTCACCGCCAGCGCAGGCCGGAACTCCTCGACCGTCAAGCCATGCTCGTGCAGAAACTGGTACAGCTTCTGCAAGTCGTACGCATAGGCACGGACCGTGTTCGGCGAATAGTCGCGCACCGTCAACAGGCGGAGGAACCCGGTCACATCGGCTACGGGCACGCCGGTGTCGTCTACCAGCTCCACCGCTGGCCGCCCGGGCCGGGCATCAACAGCCTTCGTCACACGCACGCTGGACAACGTAGGGGCTCAACGAGGTGTCCGCAGAATCGCCAGAACCTCAACTGTCCAGATAAGAAGGTGGCCGCACCCACCCGACAACGGGGCGGGGGTGCGGACGCTGCCGACACCGTGCGCCCGTGACGGCAAAGGACCCGGCCACCAGCACGGCCTACCCGACCTCATCGAACCGTCGGGCTCCACCCACGGCCTCCTACCCACCGCCACCGCAGAGCGCATCGCCCGCACCGGTAAGCACGGGCACACATGCACCGACGCCACACGGCTATTGCCCACCCGCAGGGCGAGCGACACCGGCACGCCCGGACGACGCGCGGGCTCCGGGTTCCGGCCCCCACTTTCTGAGGTGCTGCTGCCCACCCCGAGGGCCACCGACGGCGAGAAGGGCTGCCCAGGGCAGCGCGGCTCGCACGGCGACCTCACCCTCCCCTCCGCGGCGGTGCGGGTCCCGGCCCGGATCCTGCCCACCCCGCGCGCGTCCGACGGGCGCGGCCCCGGGCGCCACGGCGACGGCGGCGCGGACCTGCGCACCACCATCGCCGCACTCGGGCAGCCCGACGAGCAGCGATGGGGCGACTACGCCCCTGCGGTCGCCCGCTGGGAGCTGCTGCTCGGCCGCCCCGCCCCCGAACCCACGCAAACCGGCCGGCACGGCAAACCCGTCCTCGCGCCGCCGTACGTGGAGTGGCTCATGGGCCTGCCCGAGTACTGGGTCACCGACCCCACGCTCGGGCTGCCCCGCACTACCGCACTGCGGGTCCTCGGCAACGGCGTCGTCCCCGCCCAGGCGGCGACCGCCCTGCGACTTCTGCTCTGCCAGCACACCTAGCCACTGCCAGCGCACACGGTGGCTCGTCGCGGCGCATCCACACGGCGTCCGCGACGAGCCACCACCCCCGGGTGTCCAGCCGCCAGAACCTCCGACGTTCGGGAGTCCACCCATGCCTGCCAACCTGCCCCGCGCCCGACGGCACCCGACGGCGGCCGCCCCCACCCTCCAGCACACAACAGCGGGCCACGACGAGCAGGACCCGCAGCTCTACACCCCAGCCGAGGCCGCCGCCCGACTACGCGTACCGGAGTCATGGCTGCGCCGACGCGCCGGCCGCCGCCACCGACGCCCCACCGGCGACTTGCCTAACCCCGACAGCCACGCGTCAATCACCCCCGCACCCGACACCAACCGGACGGAGACCACACCATGGCCTGGGTAGAAAGCGCGGCGCCCGGTTCCGCGTACGCCTGCGCATGCCCGACGGCACCGTCACCACCGACTCATCCCACGAACTGCGCGTCGACGCCGCCCTACGGGCCAAGGAAATCGACGTCGAGGCGGCCCGCGACACCTACATCGACCCCCGCGGCGGACGCATCCCCCTCGCCGACTGGGTTCCGATCTGGGAAACGACTCACCAAGCGGGCCCTGCCACCTGGGCGGCCTATCGCAGTCACCTACGGCTGCACATCCTGCCCGCCCTCGGCCCGCTGCCCCTGGTCGACATCCGCCGCCAACACGTCAAAACCCTCGCCGTCGCCCTCGGCAAGCGCCTCTCACCACGATCCGTCGCCGACGTGATCATGGTCCTGTCGATGGTCCTGCAAGAGGCCGTCGAAGACCGACGCGTTCCGTTCAACCCGTGCCGGGGAGTCCGCATCCCGAAAGGCATCCGCGCTGAGCGACCGCATGCCACCGCCGAGCAGGTCGCCGCGATCGTCGCCCGCCAAGCCCGCCCCAGCGACGGGCTGCGCTTGGTCCGGGGGCCGGTTGTCAGCCACCCCGAACGGAGCGTCTCGACGACCTCGGCCTCCTCGGCCTGGCCGATGTCCGCCGTGGCCAGCGGCAGGAAGTGGCGCCGGACCGGCTCGCCGCCCTCCGCCGCCGGCTTGCGCGCCTGCGCCAGCAGAGTGCGGACGGTGTTGGCTCTCGTCACGTCGGCCGGGGTCAGACCGTCCTCGGTCGCCGAGTTCAAGATCTCCTGGATGCCTTCTGCGGGCTGGCGACCGGCGACGATGCCGGTGTCGCGGCGCAGCGCGGAGGCGTCGGCTGCGTAGTCTCGGGTGTCGAGGAGCGTGCCGGCGCTGGTCAGCTCCGCCCCGGGGACGCGCTCGGCCACCTCTTCGGCGATCTCCCGGACCGAGGCGTTGATGCTGACCATGTTGTAGACGGCGGCGTCGGCGGACACCGCGTCGGGATCGTTCACCAACCGGACGTAGGCGTCCGCTGCGTCCGCCACGTGCAGCAGCGGTCGACGCTGGCGGCCGTCGCCGTCCACGTGCACCTTCTGGTGCAGCACCGCGGAGGCGGTCATCGCGTTGATCATCAGGTCGTAGCGCATGCGTGGGGACGCACCGAACAGGGTGCCCATGCGCAGGGAGACGGTCCGAAACCTGGGTCCGGCCTCGGCGGCGATCGCCTGCTCCGCAGCGACCTTCGACCGGGCGTACGCCGTGAGCGGCGCGACCTCGGCGCCCTCGTTCAGAAACTTGGCGTCGTTCATCCCGTACACGCTGCACGAGGATGCGAACAGGAACAGGTGCGCTCCGTGTCCCTTGGCGAGCCGGGCGAACGCAACGGCAGCATCTACGTTCACCGACTCGGTCCACGATTCGTCGATGGCGCCGGCCGGGTCGTTGCTGAGCGCGGCGAGGCAGATCCCGACGTTCATGCCGGTCAGCGCGCTGTCCGGCAGGTCCCGGACGTCGCTCTCCACGATCCGCAGGTTATCGTTGCCCTCCACGGTGGCGAGGGCTTCGCGACCGAAGTAGAACCGGTCCACCGCCACCACCCGGTGGCTGGCGGACAGCAGCCGGGGTACCAGTACGGAGCCGAGGTAGCCGCCGGCTCCGGTGACGACGACTCGCCGAGGTTCGCGGGGCCCGCTCCGGGCCAGGTCGGTGCCGGGTGCGTGTTCCTGCACTGTCATGACGGTCTCCTTCGGTGCCGGTACCCGCTGGCGTTCATCGCCACCGCGCCGTCGGGGGCGGTGATCGCCGTCGTGCTGAGCCGCATGCCACCCTCGTCCGCCGACGCGGCGAGGAGGTGACACAGTTCGATGTCGATGAGGGCGTCCTCGGCCGGGTTGCGCACCCGGGCGGTTCCGCGGCAGGCCGCCACGAAGGCCGCTGCCTGTCGCGCGAAGGCGTCATTGGGGGCGAAGTCGCGGGTCACCGACGGGCCGCGCTGCGGATGGTGGCGCAGGCTGCCCGGCTCCAGATCACCGGGCCGTAGGTCCAGGGCCCCGTCGGTGCCGAGGATGCGGACATCCCAGGCTTCCATTCCCGGCGGCCGCACGTAGCCGGCGGTCATCGAGCAGACCACGTCGCCGGGGAAGGTGAGCAGGACGGCGCAGATCTCGTGTCGCACCGCGCCCGCCCGCGTCAACGCCTTGCGGTTGGCGATCGCCGCGACGGTCTCGGGTGTGTCGAGAATCCAGCGCAGCGGATTGAGGAACGCGTAGCTCAAATGCGTGACGAACATGCCACCGCTGGCTGCCTCGTCGTAGTACCAGGAGTGCGGATCCTGGTCCACCAACGCGATGGTCTGCACGGCGAGCAGCTCGCCGAGGGCGCCCGAGTGGATCATCTCCGCGGCGGCGTGCCAGACGCGCTTGTACCGGGCCTCGTAACCGGCCTCGACGACCAGCCCGTACTCGGCCGCGAGCGCGGCGATCTCCCGGGCGGCAGGACGGGTCGCCGCGAGACTGCCGCCGGCCAGCACGTGCATTCCCGACCGCAGCGCCCAGCGGACCACGTCGTCCTGCAGCCGGTGCGGCACCTCGGCGAGCAGCGCGTCCGGGGCGGTGGACGCCAGCTCACGGTAATCGTCGGTGCTGACGGGGATGCGGAAGCGGGCGGCGAACTCCTCGGCCCGGCTGCGGCGTCGGGCGGCGATCCCGCACAGCTCCACGCCGTCGATGGCGGCCAACGCGCCTGCGCGGATCTCCGCCATCCGTCCGGCTCCCACCACGGCGACGCGCATGGCCGGCGCCTACCAGCCCGCGACGGCCGGGACCGCCGCCGGTCCTGCGGTGAACCCGGCGCGCGTGACCACGGCGGCCGCCTTCCGCGCCTGTCCGGTAACCGGCGGAGCGTGCTCCGGCGGTGTCAGTGCCATTTCCGGCGGCTCTCCGAGCGGGCCGCTAATCGGCTCGAAAGAGCGTGCTCGCATCGAATCCCGATACCGATATCCCTGCAGCACAATTTCGTCGGCGCGGACGGCTTTTTCGGCGGACGTTATCCGGCGCAGCGTCACCCTGTTGCTCCAGGCTTTTCCCACGGTTTTCTGCCTTCTTTCAGAAGTGGCCCGACCGTCCGAGTCGAAACCGTCGGCCCGCGATGTCGCGCCATTTCTGGGCCGGAGGTGGACGGTATCAGTTCAGCAACCATCAATGTCAATGGCATTGATTGGCACGGTGGTTCGGCGTCTCGCGTCAACTGTCGAACAATCGGATGGCGATAGGTCAGGTGTGGGCGGGCGTGGACGCCCGGACCAAGACCACGCCGGGAGCGTCTGCCAGGCGGGAGTTGAGCTGCGCGACGGCGGCCGCCGTCGTGGTCGCCGCGCAGTCCAGTCGATCCACCGGCAGGTCCGGGCCGACCGCCCGGACCAGGCGAGCGACCAGCGCGTCCGCGGTGTCCGGGCGGTCCGCGCCGGGCGCCAAGGGCTGGCCTCCGGTCTTGTCCTGGGTGCCGTTGACCAGGACGACGACGACCACCGGAACGCGCCGCACCGCCACGTCGAGCAAGCCCTGCAGTCCGGTGTGGAGCAGAGCGTAGTCGCCGATGACCGCCACTGTGGCCGCCTCACCGCGGGCTGCGCCGCCAGCCACTGAGACCGCCGAGCCCAGGCAAACAGCGGCGTCCGAGGCCTCGTACGGTGCGTAGCAGAGGTTGACCGACGACCCGACGTCGGTTGCGACGAACACTCCGGTCCGGCGGAGATCGGCGATCGCCGCAAACACCGGGTGGAATGGTGGGTAAGTGGAGTCCTTGCGGTTTTTGGCCTGCACGGTCTGCCACTCGGCGGGGCCCTCGGCGAGCGCACGGGTGACAGCCCCCGCTCTGATCGGTCCCTCCGGCGGGAGGTGCCCGCTGATCCGTCCGATCGCCTGGTGACCGGCGGGGACCTGCTCACGGATTCGCCGTTCCAGATGCGGCAGCGGGCTCTCCAGGACGACGATGCGGGTGTGCTCCTCGATGAACCGCGTGATCTCTTTCTCGTTCCGGTCGCCACCGAGCCGGCGTAGCGTCAGTCGGCACGCGCCGTCCGGCACCTCGGCCTCCGAACGGCCGAAACAAATCAGTCCTACGTCGTGCGGCGCGGCGCAGGCGAGCACCGGTTCGGCGCCCGGCACGGGTGAGTTGGTGGAGTGCTGGCGCAGGCGGCGGTGCTGTGTCCGGCCCAGTTTGGTGAGCCGCTGGGCGACCGCCGGGTCGAGCGTCGGCCGATCGCCGGAGATAGTGTCGCCCACCGGCTCGGAGCCGCCGCCCGCGCCGGTCGGCACGGTGCCGGTCAACCGCAGGATGACCGGCACCGATTCGGCCTCGGAGAGGCGAACGGCGGTGCCGATACAGTGCTCCAGATCGCCGTCGAGGGTCGGTTCGATCAGCGGGATGCGCAGGATCTCCGCGAGGTCGCGGCTGTCCTGCATCGCGGTGGAACGGGAGCAGTCAAGATCATCGGCCACGATCAGCACGATCGCCGCTCCGATCGAGTGCACCGCCGCGTTCAGCAGCGGATCGAACGCCACGTTGAGGCCATTCTGTTTGCACATCACCACGCTGCGTCGGCCGACGAAGGACAGGCCCAGGGCGTTCTCCACCGCGACTTTTTCGTTCACCGACCATTCGAAGCCGAGCAATGCTTCCGCCGCGGTGTCGGCCACGTGTGTGATTGGCGCCCCCGGCACCGCGAAACAGTGTTCGACGCCGTGTTTCGCAAGCATCGCGGAAACCGATTTGCAATCGCAGGCACCTTGGCAATGGCTCACGTCGGCTCCCTACATAGTGATGTTCACCGACTTCCGACGCTACCACCGCTGCATTTGGCAGTGCGCATTCCGGGAGTGTGAAACTAGAGAAGTTCGACGCTCGAGAATGGAATTCACCGGGACCGACGGCCGGCGCTCACCGGCCGTCGTCCTCCCACCAGCCCGGATAGGCGCGGTCCGGCATGGTCGTGGCATCGAAAGCGGTCATCCGGGCGTACCCCTGGTAGAGCCGGAAGTAGTGGGGGAGGGCGCAGCGACCAAGCCAGGGCTTGCGGGCCCCGCCGTAGTGCAGGATCTGGGGCGCAAGTCCCCGGTACTCACGGACCACCGTCCGTGCGACCTGGAAATTCCACTCGTAGCTCAACTCCCGCCAATGATCACCGAGCGCGACGTTGAGCGAGTCCTGGTCAGGCAATAGGAGGTCGGTGCGGCTGCGGGCGAAGTCGAAGACGCGCCGGGTAGCGTCGATGGCGTTCCAGCGCTCCAGGTCGATGACCAGGACCCCCGCATTCAGTTGCCGTCCGGCGTGCCGCTTGCCAAATATCTGCGCCGGTGCCCCGAAGTCCCAGTCGCGCACCGCTCCGAACGCATGCTCCCCGAGTGGGGCCTCGGCGAGCGGCCGCACATCGCCGACCACAAGGGTGTCCGCGTCCAGGTAGAGCATCCGCCGGTGCCGCCCGGCCAACAGGCCGGGGGCGAGCAGGTACGCGAACACCGTCGGCGGGAACTCTCTGTTCTCGCACCGGGTAGAGGGCAGATCCCGCAGGAGCACCTCGTTCACCGGAAGGAACTCGACGGTGGCGGCGGACGACCACGAGGCGGCGATGAGCTCCCGCGACAGTGCGGAGATGCCAATGTCGACCACGTACATTGCGGGTCGCACGGTATCCGGGAGGTTCGCCAGCAGCGACCGGCCAGAGATCGCCGCAGGTAGGGCGTAGTTGTCGTCCGTGGCCCACACCAGGGCCACGCTGTCGGTTGTCGCCACGGGAATTCTCCCTGGTCCGCCGAACCGGAATGTTCAGAACGTGGGACCGCCGGCGGCGATGCACCGCCGGCGGTACTCGTCGTACATCACCCGCATGTCGGGTAGGTGGTGCGGGTCGCCGAAGCGGTAGACGACCGGTAGCGGCCCGTTCCATTCCCGGCGCAACACGTCGAGGACGGGGAAGTGCCACTCGAGACCAAGCCGCTTCCAGCGGGGCGGCACGCCGCGGCGGTCGAGCTGGTCCTCGGTGAGCGTCCTGGTGTCGATCACCAGCACGCCGGGGTCGATGCTCGGGATGTCGCCGGAGCCGGGTTGAGCGAAGCGTGGCGCGCCGGCCACCGGGCAGCCGTCCAGGTCGATCGAGATGAGCGGCGACAGATCGCCGACGACGAGGGTGGCGCAGGCCAGATGAATGATCCGGTGGTGCGCCTCCGCCAGCATCTCGGAGAGCAGGACGGCCACGCCCAGTTCCCCGGGCGGGAGCGGCGCACCGGCCGCGGGGTCAAGGAATTCCAGGCGGCCGTGGCCGAGCAACGCCGACAGGCTCTGCTTGGTCTCCGGCCGTAGCCCCAGATCGAGTACGGCGAAGTGGAAGTCGTCGGACGGGCTGTTCTCCAGGAGCGAGGTGGCGGACACCGCGGTGGGGCCGGCATCTGCTTCGGATACCGCGTACGTGACGACATGGCGGTTCGGTCGGTGCACCGGTGGCTGGCCTTCCTCGGGGGAGCGATCGCGGAGCAGCGGATCTAGGCGAAGTCCACTCCGGACCTATCGCGCTGCCGGGACAGGAAGGAACCGATGATCTGGGCCGCCGCCTGGTCCTGGGTCATCCCCTTGTTGCGCGCCCACGTACGCATCTGCCGATGATCCGCCGCTGGCAGCGTGACGACGACCTGCCGGACCCCCTCGGCTCCGCGCGCCGGCACGCCGATCGGGTGCAGACCGGTGCGTGGATTGCTCTTCAGCTGCTTCATCGATCGCAGCCGGTGGATCTGCTCGGCCCGGGTCAGCCCGGCGAGCTGAGAGGCGATCGCCTTGAGGTCCACCCGCTCCCGGGCCACGTCCTTGACCGCGTCTTCCACCCGCAGGGCGGTCTTCACATCGATGTCGCCCTGGTCGACCAGCGTCTTCAGTTCCGGGTCCAGCCGCTCGTACTTCACGTACGAGCGAACCTGGTGATACGGCAACCCGAGCTCGTCCGCTGCGGCCTTCATCGAGCCGTACTTGTGGTAGAGGGCGGTGCAGACGTCAATGAGATCCAGCTGGCTCATGTTGCGCCGGATCAGGTTCTCGCTGAGCGAGAGGACCTTGGCGGAAATCTCGTCGACCGCTCGCTCCAGGATGGCGGCGTTGATCGTCCGGCGGTTGAGACGTTGGTGGGCGAGGAAACGGCGTTGCCCGATGATGATCTCGTACCGATCCGTCATGCCGTCGATCGGTGCGACGACGATCGGCTCCAACTGGTTGTTCACCCGGATGCTCTCCACGAGATCATCCAGGCCCTCATCGACCGCCCGGGTGCGGGCCTGCCGAGTGCTGATCTCCAACCGCTCCAGTGGCAGGTCCTCCACCGAGCGAAACTTGACACCCACAATCATCCCCCCGTGTGCAGAAGTTCGTCTCAACCGATCGACCTTCATGGCATTTCTACAACCTGATGGTTTCGTTGGCCACGGCCGCGCGAGGAATGCGCGGTATGGATGGTTGTACATCCAATGCCAAGTTCGAGGGTTTAACGGGGTGGATGCCGTTGCTGAAGCACGGATGCGGGGTGCCGGTGGGCGGCGAGATCCCCAGGCCCGGCCCGGGCGCCGGTCGCCGCTCGCCGGTTGGGTGCGGCGTGCCGTCGGGTGCGCAGGGGGCCGGGATCGGACGGGATTGTGTGCCGCAGGGAAACTAGATTCGAAAGTGCGATCTTGGCAGGCCGAGAGCTGCTGTCATCGGTCGGACTTCCGGGGGTGCGCCACGAGATCACCGGCTTCACTCGACGTGAGCTGATCGTCGGCGAAGGTGACATCGACGGTGATCCTGATACCCGACAACTCGTTGTGACCCTTGACGTAGGCACCGGTCAGCCGCCCGTCGCGGCAGTGCACGACCGCGCAGCCGCCCGGCACCAGCGTGGTCCGCAGTGGCCTGCCCATGACTGTCGTCCTCACCGGCACCGGATCGTCGCCGGCGCCGGGAACGGGCCTGTGGAACAGGAAGACGAACACGTCACCGGCGGGGTTCACGCGGCGCAACTGGAGAACGCCGTCGCCAGGCCGGTCGGCCCGCGGCGCCGTGTGGGGCCAGGCAACCAGTGCCGTACGGGCGTCGGCGGCGACGGTGATCGGCAGCCCGGCGTGGGCCGCGTCGGCCAGGCGGGTGCAGCGGGCACCTCGCTCGTCGGCCTCCGGCAGCTCACCCAGCAGCAACACGGGGCTCCCACAGCGGGCGTACGTCACCAGGAATTCCTGGAGTTCGGCCGGCATGAGCGGCCCCGATGTGGTGATCAGCGGACGGCCCTGATCGATGTCGTCGTCCGTCTCGCCGAACGCGATCGAGAACGGCACCCCGTACCGCAGACAGTGCTGGACGAACGGCGTGATCGTCCGACCGGCGGGTGGTTCCGTCTCGTTGCCCCACGAGGTGATCGCCGCTTGGGCGGGGCGGACGAGGAGGACAACGTCGGCCTCCGGCCGGCTCGCGGCCAGGGCCGGCCCGGCCGCCCGCAGGAATCCGGTGAACTCCCGCAGCGCTGCCAGGCTGGGCCCGGGGGAGCCGTCGACGTTTATCGGCGCTGCCTCGCCGTACGGCGGGTCGAGCAGCGCCGGATCGCCGGCCACCATCCGCCGGTGCGCCGCGTCCATCATGAGGTGACCGCCCCATCCGGCAGTGGCGCAGGCGGTGTAGACGCTGATGCCGGTGGCGCCGCAGGCGAGGCCGAGCAGGGAGCGGTAAATCGGTACGCAGGCCGCGGAACAGGCGGGTCCGACCCACGTCAGCGACCAGTTCTCCTCCAGCACAGGACCGGGGGCGCGCTTGGCCGCCAGCACGTACCGGGTCAGCTCGTCGTCGTCGGCGGGGTCGCCGGTCCAATTAGTGAATCCATAGTGGACCGTGCGGGCCGTCGTCGGTCCACCGCGACTCAGCCAGGCATCCAGAGCGGGCGATCGCGCCCCCGGTGGCGGCGCGGCGTTCATCAGCAGCGGCACGTTCAGGCCGAGCCGCCCGCCGATGTCGTCCAGCCCGGCCGCCAGCGACTCGTTGAGCCAGGCCGCCCATTCGGCGTGGTCGCCCCCCGCGCTCGGGCGCGGCGGCTGGAGGCCGGGATGCCGCCGCGCGAAGGCCGCCAGTCCGGGCTCTGAGTAGTCCAGGGCGTCCGGCGCCAGCCCCGTCTCCCCGAACCACCCCTCGTTGCCCACCTGGACCGCAACCACCGGCCCGTGCGGATGGATCCGGGGTCGCAGTACGTCGCCGACCGCGCGCAGCCACTGCCCGGCGTCCGCCAGGAAGGCCGGATCATGCGGCGACGGCAGCGGGTAACCCTGCGCGGACAGCGGTTCGCCGGCGGCGGAGAGCGCGGCAACCCGACCGGTGCCCCCGGCTGGTCCGACCCGATCGGGCAGTCCGCCGAGGGGGAGTTCGGCGTGCACGTACGGGCCCGGCTTCGGCAGCGCCCACAGGCCGGCCGCGTGCACCAGGTCGAGGAACCCGACCAGGTCCCGGTTGCCCGGGCCGGTGAAAGTGAAACGACCCGGCGCCATCTCGTGGTGCCGCCACGGAACGTAGAAGCTGACAGTGGTGAGCCCGGCCGCCCGCAGCGCGCGCAGCTTGGCCGCCCACCGCCCGGCCGGGTCGCGGTAGTACGGGTAGTCGCCGGCCAGCAGCAGGTCCGGTCGGTCGTCGATGACCAGGACGCCGTTGCGGATCACGGAATTCATGCGTCCGCCGCCGACATGGTGAGCAGAATCTTGAGCGCGGCATACCCGTCGGCCGGGTCCGGGACGCCCAGCATGGTCATGGCCTCGCCGGCCCGATCCAGCGGGATCTCGTGGCTGACCAGGGATTCCAGTGGCAGGCCGGGGGCGAGCTTCAGCGCGGACCTGAAGTCGGCGGGCGCGTACGGGCCGGCGCCGACCAGCCGGATCGCGCCGGTCGCCAGCCGGTGCAGCGGAATCCGGGCGACGCTGCCCAGCCGCTCACCCATCACCAGGATGGTGCCGCCGTCGCCGACGAGGTCGATCCCGATCCCGGGCATAGTGCCGACGGTATCGATCACCAGGTCCGGCGGGCGGACGAGGTCGGCGACGGCGGTGACCTCGACCGAGCGCGGCAGCGCCTCCCGAACCAGGGCGGCCCGGCGCGGATCCGGTTCGGTCAGCTGAACCCGGAAACCCCGGCAGGTCAGGACCAGCGCGCAGAGGGCGCCGATCGGGCCGCCGCCGACGACGAGGATGGTGTCGTCCCAGCGGGGTGCCGCGCGGCGCAGGTTGTTCAGCACGCAGGCCAGCGGCTCGACCAGCGCGGCGCGCTGGTCCGGCAACTCGTCCGGGATCGGGTGTACGAAGCGTTCCGGCACGAGCGCGTACTGCGCCATGGTGCCGTCGCGGTCGACGCCGATCTCGTGACCGTCCTTGGCCCGGCAGAGCGCCATGCGTCCCCGTCGGCACATTGGGCAGGCCGTGCAGTAGTAGGTGGGGTTCACCACCACCCGGTCGCCGCCGCGCAGGCTGCGCACCGCCGCGCCGACCGCCGCGACCCGGCCGGCGGATTCGTGCCCCAGTACGACACCGGGGGCCGCCGCGGCCTCGCCCAACAAAATGGCGCGGTCGGTGCCGCAGATGCCGGTCATCGTGATCCTGACCAGCACGTCCTCGGGTTCGGTGATGATCGGCACCGGCCGCCGGGTGAGTGTCCCGTGGGAGGCGGCGCTGTGAAGCGTGTACGCGGGCATGGTGGCGGTCACGGCGAACTACCTTTCGTCGACTGGATCCGCACGACGGCTACGACGGCAGACCGGCGAGGTGCCGCTCCGCGTCCGGCTCGTCGGCGGTGGTGAGCTGGTCCACGAGGTCGTCGAGCAGCAGCGCGCCAACGAGGTAGTGGTAGGCGGCCAGCTCGACCGGCGTGACCGGCTGTCCGTCGGCGCCGCGCCGGAGCTTGTCGTCGGAGAGCCGGCACGCGGCCTCCGACAGCACGTGCAGGTCGTGGGTGAGCAGCAGCCGGGTGCGCCACCCCGGATCGTCGAGCAGGCCGCGCATAGCGGGCAGCTGGGTGAGGAAGGGCACGAAGGCGAGAACAGCGTCCCGGTACGGGTGCTCACCGCTGTCGCGCAGGCAGGCCTGGTACGACTGAGGCGTCCCGCCGAGCGACCGCACCACGCAGCCACGCCGTAGGGCGGGGTCCCACACGGAGAGGCTGAACAACGCCTTGGCGATGTCATAGATCGGATCCAGCGGTGCGGTCGAGCCGCGGGGATCGATCAGCCGGAAGTCTCGGCCGTCGGGGGCGACCAACACGTTGCGGGTGTTGGTGTCGCCGTGTGCGGGAAAGCCGAGCCGCCGGGGCGCGAGCCGAGCGAGCCGGTCGGCCTCCCGGTCGCGCAGCTCGGTCAGTACGCGGATCGGCGAACGGCAGCGGCGGCCGTTGACGATCAGCACCTCCGCGCCGGTCAGCTCCGGCAAGGCTCGCCGCAGTAACGGCAGCCGGCGGAAGAAGCGCTCGATGACCACCTGATTCAGGTAGTCCGCCGGTGCCGGTGCCGTCGCCGCGGCGTAACCGTGCTCGAGGAGCTCGGTGGCCACCATGCGGTAGGTCTCGAAGAAGGCGCCGTTGTCGCCGGCGCGCAGCGGCGCGGCAAGGTCCCGCGACGGAAAATACGGCGTGACCTGTGCCGCCCACTCGGGTCCGTGCACGCTGGCGGCGATCGGCTGATACCGCATGCCCAGCCGCGGCGCCTGCCGGCGGGCCAGGTCGATCTGCGACTCCTTCATCCGGAACGAGGCGAGGTCGTGGCCGTCGACGGTTTCGGGTCGCGCCGCCACGACCTTCAACACCATCGGCGTGCCGTCCGACCGGCGCGCATGGTAGACCCGGGCCGACGAGCCGCCCTCCAGGATCTCCGCGCCGACGGAGACGCCGAACCACTGCGCGGCGGTGTCGCGGCACGCCTCCGGCGCGTCGACGGTCACCACCGGATGCTCGCCAGGATGAGTTCGTGGAGGCGGGACGTGGACGCGGCGATGCAGGACTGTTGGTTGAGTGGGCCGATGTCCAGCAGCACCGTGTCATGCAGGGACTTGCCGTAGGCGTCGGTCACCACCACACCGGCCCGTTCGGCGATGAAGACGGCGGCCGCGATGTCGTACGGGAAGAGGTGCAGGATGTTGCCGTGCCCGACCCGGCGGAACTCGGTCTCCGACTCCGGGCGGTCGCGCAGGATGCGGTTGCCGATGTCGACGTACGCGTCCATCTGCCCGGTCACGATGCGGGAGAGCGAGAACGACGCTGAGTTGAAGACGTAGACCGCGCCGCGGTTGGCGGAGGCGTCGATGAGGTGCCCGTACGCGTCAACCATCATCCGGGCAGGATGCCCGTTGAATTCCAGCGACCAGAACATCCGCTCCAACTCGCTGGTGTCGCTCAACCGCGGCACCGGATCGGGGTACCCGCCGGACTCAACGGCGGTGCCGTTCTCGTCGGCGTACAACCAGTTGCCGCTCTTGACCTCGACGAGCACCGCGTGCGTGATGTCGCCGATGGTCGGAGTGCCGGGGTACGGCGCCGCGGCGATGGACACACACGCCATCTCCAGGTCGGCCGCCGCGGCGCGGGTGCCGTCGATCGGATCGATGATCAGCACATGCCGCGGCTCGTCCCCGATCACTGTCAGACCGGCGCTCTCGGTGTAGCAGGCGACCGGCTGTCCCGCGCGCCGCAGGAAGTCGGCGGCGGCCTGCTCGGCGACGACGTCGACGGGGAACTCCGCGTCACCACCCTGTGCCGCACCGCTCACGTAGTGTCGGCCGACTCTGCTGCGGCTGGCTACGACGGTGTCTCTGATGTGCTGCGCCAAACCCAGCAGCAGTTCACGCATGACGTTCACCGCACCGAGAGGAAGAGTTGGGTGAGGCGGTCGCACATCTCGTCGGCCTCGGCAAAGCTGATGATCAACGCGGGTCGGACCTTTAGCACGTTGCCGTACCCGTAGAGGGATGTGCGCAGCAGCAGCCCGTGCGCCATGCCCTCCTCGGCGAGGTGGTTGGTCAGTTTTGAGTCCGGCCGGCCGTCCGCGTCGGTGATCTCCATGCCCAGCATCAGGCCCAGCCCGCGTACCTCGCGGACGAAGCCGACCTTGGCCGCCAGATCCTCCAACCGGGCCCGGATGTGCGCGCCCACCGCGCGGACATGCTCCAGGAAGCCGGGTCGGCGGATGATCTGCAGCGTCCGCGCGGCCGCCGTCGCGGCCAGCACGTTACCGCCGAAGGTGGAGTTGATGTGATGGGCGGTGAGGCCGGAGAACCGCTCCTCGGTCAGGATCCCGGCGATCGGCATGCCCGATCCGCCGAGCCCTTTGCCGAAGGTCAGCATGTGTGGCGAGACGCCGAAGTGATCGGCCGCGAACATGTGACCGGTTCGACCGAAGCCGGTCTGGATCTCGTCGAAGATCAGCGCGATGCCGCGCTCGTCACAGAGCCGGCGCAGCACCTGGAGGTATCCGTCCGGCACCACGATGTTGCCGCCGTTGCCGGAGATCGGCTCGACGATGATCGCCGCCACCTTGCCGGAACTGGCGTAGTCGATGAAGTCGCTGATCCGCTCGGCGCACAGGAGGTTGCAGCTCGGATACTCCTGCTTGTAGAAGCAGCGGAGGCAGTACGGGTCCGGCACGTGCACCACGCCGGGCAGTTGGAAGGTGAACGGTGCCCGCCGGAACGCCGCGCCGGAGGCCGCTGTCATGGCAATGGTCTGTCCGAGGTGGCCGCGGAAGAGGCTGACCACGTCCGACTTGCCGGTCACGTGCTGTGCGATCTTGATCGCGCCCTCGTTGGCGTCCGAGCCGCTGGCCGACTTCAGGTGCACCTTCGCCAGCCCGGGCGGCGCCACCTCGGTCAGGCCGCGTACCAGGTCGTTCAACGCGTCGGTCTGGAACTTGGACGTGACGTGGATCAGGTTCGGCGCCTGTTCCTGGATCACCTGGACGATCTCCGGATGGGAGTAGCCGAGGGACAGGTTGAAGGTGCCCGCAGAGCAGTCGAGGAAGCGTTGCCCATCGTCGGTGTATGCCCACACGCCCTCACCGCGGACGAACTTGAGCCGGTCCGGGCGGTAGTAATAGCCCGACAGAGGGTCGTCGCCACCGAGCATGCTGGTCGGTTCCGCGTGGATGGTCATGTTTCCTCCGTCATGGGTCAGACGAGTATTTCCAGCACCCGCGTGAGGCGGAGCTGTTCGAACGACTCGAATCGCAGGTCCGCCGCGCTCAGGTCGAGCGACGAGGTGACCGGGTTGGGCACCGCGACGCACCTGATCCCGGCCGCCTTGGCGGCGTGCACGCCGCTCGGCGTGTCCTCGAAGGCGATCGCCTCCTCGGCCGCGACACCGAGGTCGTGGAGCGCCGCCAGGTAAAGCGCCGGTTCCGGCTTGGCGAGGCGTCGGTCGGCGTCGGCGCACCGGATCGTGCGCCAGCCGTCAGCGACGCCGCACTGCCGGCTGTAGCGCTCCACCCAGGCGCGCGGGCTGTTGCTGACGATCCCGCGCGGCAGGCCGAGCGCGTCCACCTCGGCGAGCATGTGCGGCACACCGGGCCGTGCCTGAATGGTCACCAGCAGTTGGTCGAGCCGGCGTTCGAGCCGCCGGTCCAGCGTCGCCCGGTCGATCGGCCCGCTGGTGAGGAGGTCGAGATGACTCCAGATGTCGGCGCCGATCCGGCCGACGGCCCGGGTCCACAGGTCGTGGCCGAGCGACGCACCGGCCTCGGCGAAGATCTCGGCGTGCGCCTGGAAGATGAGCCCCTCCGGGTCCCACAGCGTGCCGTCGAAGTCGAAGAAGACCGCTCGGGCACGGGTGCGGTGCGCTCGACGCTCCCGGGTGAGTAGTGCCACGCGGCTGGCTCCTTCTGTGTCTGCGGCGATCGCAGCGGTCGGCTGTCCAGGGCAGACAACCACCCCGGTCTGGCATCGGCCTGGCAGCGGGCTGGTTGCGCTGTCAGCCCGGTGCCAGGGGGGTCGTCGAGGGTGGGTGCCACGACGGTGGTGCCACGACGTGAGGAGTCAGCAATGCGGGTGGCAGTGATCGGCCATGTGGAATGGACGACGATCGCCGAGCTCGGCCGGGTGCCGCACCGCGGCGAGGTCGTGCACGCGGCCGTCACCTGGGAGGGACCGGCCGGCGGCGGCGCGGTCGCTGCGGTGCGGATGGCCGAGCTCACCGGCGGATGCGTCTTCTTCACCGCGCTCGGCGACGACGAGGCGGGCGAACGATCACGGTCGGCGCTGAAGGGCCGCGGCGTCGAGGTGCTGGCCGTGACCCGGACCGCGCCCACCCGTACGGCGGTCAGCCTCGTGGACGCGACGCGGGAGCGGACGACGGTGACGCTCGGGCCCCGGTTGCACCCTGAGGCGCAGGACCCGCTTCCCTGGGACGACCTGGCCGGATTCGACGCGGTCTTCTTTGCAGCGGGAGCGCCGGGCGTGCTCCGATCGGCCCGCGCCGCCCGGTCCCTTGTGGTGACCACTCGCGAGCTGGAGACGGTGGCCGCGGCCGGGGTCCGGCCCGACGCGATGGTCGGCAGCGCCCGCGACGGCGCCGAACGGTACCGGCCCGAGCTGCTGGCGGAGACGCCCGGGCTGGTGGTGGTGACGGACGGCGCGCATGGCGGCACCTTCACCCTGGCAGGTGAGCCGCCCGACGTCTATCCGCCGGTGCGGGTCGACGGGCCACTCCTGGACACCTACGGCGTTGGAGACACCTTCGCCGCGGCCCTCACCGTCGGCCTCGGCGCGAACCTCGACGTACCGGCGGCGTTGGAATTGGCCGCTCGCTGCGGTTCCGCCTGTCTCACCGGCACTGGGCCGTACGGCGCGGGCACGTCGGTGGCCGCCCTCCGGATGCGAGGATGAGTCCCGCCGGCGCCGGCCGGTCAGGCCACGGCGTAGTCACCGAAGCGGCGCGTGGGCGCGGCCGTGAGGTGTCGCTCGATCAGAGTCGTCAGCCGCCGGTCCTCCGCGTCGAGGCCGCCGTCGGCCGCGGCCCGAGCGGCGTACGGCAGGCAGTAGCGCTCCTGTTCGTACCACCGCGCCGCCGCCCCTCGGTCGGACGGCGACGGAGCCGGCCAGCCGGAATGGACGCCGTGGGGGGCGAGCATTCGGTCGGCCTGCTCGGCCGAGCGCAGGTACCACCGCACCAGCCGCTCGCACGCCTGCGTCCGAACGACGGCCGGGCGTCGCCACGCCAGCTCGGTGGCGCGGAGCCGCGGCAGTTCACGCAGCCCGTAGCGGCCCACCGGGTCGAGCTCCACCAGGTGCAGGTCGACCAGCAGGTCCAGCGCAGCCTCGGTGTCCTGGACACTCGCCCCGGCCAGGGCGCCGCAGGCGTCCGGGCCGAGGTCCGGCATCGCGACGGTCCCGAGCAGCGCGAAGAGGGTGCCCGGGTCGACCGGGCCGCCGCTGGGCAGGCGCGCCAGGCTGGCGTCGATCCGTGTGGCGACCCCGTCGTTGCCCGACCGGAGCTCGGTCAGGCGTTGCGATTCGTCGCGCAACCGCCGAGCGAGGGTGGCGATCCGACGGCCCGGATGACCGGTGATCCGCGCGCCGACCAGCCGCAGTGCGAGGGGGAGCCCGTCGCACGCCGCCACCACGGCGGCGGCGTCGCGCTGCTCCGCGTGCACCCGGTCCCGGCCCACGAGCCGCGTGAACAGGGCGCGGGACTCCTCGGGGTGCAGCGCGTCCAAGGCGAAATGGTGATCCCCGGGAACCCGGGTCAGCCGGCTCCGGGCGGTCACGATCACCGCGCACGTGCCGGCGCCGGGCAGCAGAGCACGGACCTGATCGGCGTCGGCGGCGTCATCGAGCAGGAGCAGGACCTGACGGCCGGCCAGCGCGCTCCGCAGCAGTGCGGCACATTCGTCCACCGCTTCGGGTACCGCGGACGCCGGTACGCCGACGGCACGCAGGAACCGGGCCAGCGCCTCACCCGTACCCAGCGGTCGGTCGCTGCTGCCGCCGAGGTCCACGAACAGTTGCCCGCCACCGAAGGCGCGACGCACCAGGTGCGCGACGCGCAGGGCGAGCGCGGTCTTGCCGGTGCCGGCCGCACCGGTGATCGTCACGACGGTGACCGTCTCCCGTCGCGCGCCGGCCGTCACCAGGGCGCGCAGTTCGGCGGCGGTGGACTCCCGGCCGGTGAAGTCGGGCAGGTCGGCGGGGAGCTGCGCCGGCGTCGGGGCGCGGGCCGGTGCCCGTACGAGGTCCCAGTCGCGGTCGGAATCCGACCACGAACCCAAGATCGCGTCGAGTCGGCTCTTGAGTTCCGGACCGGGCCCGAGGCCGATCTGACCGATCAGGTTGTGCCGGGCGGACTCGTAGACGACCACCGCCTCGGCCGGCCGACCGGCCTGCGACAGCGCGTGCATCATCTGCTCGGTGAACGGCTCACGCAGCGGGTGCTCGGCCACCAGCCCTCGCAGCCGCGCGATCACCTCGTCATGACGGCCCAGGCGAAGCTCAGCCTCGTTCTGCCACTCCCGGACGGTCAGCCACTGCTCGCGCAGCCGCTCGGCCTCGTCGCAGCGCAGCGCCTCGGCCGGCACGTCGGCGTACGGCTCACCCCGCCAGAGGCGCGCCGCGCCGGCGAACTCGGCGGCCGCGTCGGCCCAGCGCTGCTCGTCAAGAGCCCGCTTGCCGGCCGCCCGGTGCTGGTGGAACAGCCCGACGTCGACCTCCTCGGGGGCGACGGTCAGCAGGTAGCCGCCGGTGTTGGTGCGGATTCGCGCGCCCAGCGCAGAGCCGAGCGTGCGCCGCAGCCGCATCACGTAGCTGTAGACGGTGGAGGTGGCCCCGCTGGTCTGGCGTCCGTTCCAGAGCAGGTCGGCCAACTGGTCGATGGTGACCACGGTGTTGGCAGAGCGCAGCAGCGCGGCGAGCACGACCCGCTGGCGGGCCGAGGCCATGGCAATCTCCCCATGCGCGTGCCGGACCGCCATCTGTCCCAGAACGCCGAAGGTCGGCGACGGGATATCGGTCATGGTGCGGCCCCTGTCTCAATCGGAAGATTTGCGGGCCAGGTGATTTCCGCCGTCCCTGCACGGAACCTGTTGCATGGTATTCCGCCGGAGAACGCCGGCAAGTCAACGCGGTAAATGGTCAACGATGAGATCCACGAAATGGAGATCCGGAATTGAACACGATAGGCGTGGATGTTGGCGGGACCAAGATGGTCGCGGGCGTGGTCGACGCGGCCGGGCGTGTCGTGGCCCGCCGAACTGACCGCACTCCGGTGGAGACAGCCGACGTTCTTCCGGCGATGTGCCGCCTGATTCGTACGGTGCGCGGGGAGCACGAGATCGGTGCGGTCGGCGTCGGTGCCGCCGGTTTCGTCGACTTGCACGGCGCCACTGTCCTCTTCGCCAAGCACATCGGCTGGGCCGGGGAGCCGGTGCGGGAGACCCTGGCAGGAGTCCTCGGCCTTCCCGTGGTGGTGGAGAACGACGCCAACGCCGCGGCGTGGGGCGAGGCGCGCCACGGCGCGGGGCAGGGCGAGAGCAGCCTGGTGTGCGTGACCATCGGCACCGGGATCGGCGGCGGGCTGATCGTGGACGGGAAACTGTTCCGGGGCGGCCACGGGGTAGCCGCCGAACTGGGCCACCTGTGCGTGGTGCCGGACGGGCACCGCTGCGGGTGTGGCGCCTTCGGCTGCTGGGAGATGTACGGGTCCGGCGGAGCCCTGGTACGGGAGGGGCGTCGGCGCGGGGCGGTGGCGGCCGCAGGCGCGGACGCCCTCGCCGGTTCCGCCATCAGCCGGGCCGGACGCGCCGGGGATCCCGTCGCGCTCGATGTGCTGGCCTGGCTGGCGGACTGGATCGGGCGGGGCCTGGCTGGGCTGGCCGCCGTGCTCGACCCGCCCTGCTTCGTGCTCGGCGGCGGCGTTGTCGCCGAGGCGGGCGACCTGCTGCTTGAGCCGATTCGCACGTCCTTCCGCCGGCACCTGACCGGAGCCGAGCACCGGCCCGCGGCGCGGGTGGTGCCGGCGGCGCTTGGCCACGACGCCGGGCTGATCGGCGCCGCGGACCTGGCGCGCGCGGCCGCCGCTCGGATCACGGCGCGGAGTGTTTCTAGTGCACCAACGGGCCGGCGGCTCTAGGCGTGCTGTCCACGGAGGTTGATCGACGTGGTGTGACGACGTGCTCTGATGTCTGTCGGCCCGGCCGCCCGCGGTCACCGTGCCCGGGTGGATCTGACCCCCGTGCGGCCCTGCGGTGTGGTCTGCTGGCGTGCGTGCTCCTAGTGACAAACCGCGTACCGGGCGACGACCGGGTCATCGACTGGTTTCGACCTGAGAGCGCATTGCTGAGAGAACGTGTGGATACTGAGGGCGGCGTCGACCGCGAAGCCGATAACGTGGCGCCGGACACGAGGGCGGTTCTCAAAAGTGGATAAGTCCCGCGGGTCGGGTGCGCTGATCGCCCATTATCTGTGGCCTTATCGCGGCCGGGGGCTGTTCCTCGCCGTCCTGGTGATCGCCGACATCGCGATGCTCACGGCCAATCCGCTGATCGCCGCGCATTTCGTCAACGAAGCCGGGGCGGGAGCATCCGCGCAGGAGCTCCTCCGAATCGCCGTCGGGTTCCTGATCATCGCGTTGGCGAATCTGGCCGTCACCCTGATCTCCGGATGGCTGGCCGTGGGGCTGGCGCAGCACTCCACCAACGACCTTCGGATCGATCTGGTGGATCACGTCCTCCAGTTGGATCATGCCTTCCTGTCTCGCACACCCAGCGGTGACCTGCTGGAACGCATCGACGGCGATACCACGACGCTGGAGCAGTACCTGTCCTCGTTCATCTTCGACATGCTCGCGGCCTCACTGCTGACCATCAGCGTGGTGACGGTGGCGGTGATCAGCGACTGGCGGCTGGGCGGCGCGCTCGCGGTCAGCGCGGCGATCGCCTTCGTCATCGTGGTACGCGCGCAGGCCGTCGCACGTCCGTGGCTGCGCGCCGAACGCCGGGCTCGCTCGCAGCTCTCCGGCTTCATCTTCGAACGGCTCTCCCGACGAGAGGACATCCGCGCGGCTTCCGCCGAGAACTACACGCTCGACCGACTCGCCGAGCCGCTCACCGGCCTGCGTACGGCGATGGCCCGGGCCGGGGCGGGCCTGCGAGTCTCTTCCAGCGGGCTGGAACTCGGCGTGGCGATCGCCTCCGCGGCGGTCCTGGCGCTGGGCGGGTTCCTACTGGCCGGTGAGGACGTCGCGCTCGGCACGGTGTTCCTCGCCTATCAGTACATCGGAGTGCTGAGCCTCGCGCTCTACCGGGTCAGCCAGCGGCTCTCCGACCTGGCCGCGGCCTCGGGCAGTCTGAATCGCATCGCCGGCCTGCTCGCCCTGCCGGTCGCGGAGACGTCCGGTCCGCTCCGTGCCGCACCCGGCGCCGAGGTCGAGTTCCGCGATGTCAGCCTCAGCTACGACGGCGTCACCGTGGTGCTGCGGGAGGTGAGCTTCCGGGTGCCCGCCGGTGGGTCGCTGGCGCTGATCGGCCGCAGCGGGAGCGGCAAGAGCACGGCGTCCGGACTGATCTGGCGGGCGTACGACCCGGATGGGGGGACGGTGACCCTCGGCGGCGTCGCGACCACCGACCTGCCGGTTCGGACGGTCCGCGCCGCGGTGGGTGTCGTCACCCAGGAGACCTACCTGTTCCACGCCAGCCTGCGCGACAACGTCGCGGTCTTCGACCCGACCATCGAGGACGCGGCGATCTCGGACGCGCTCCGGGCGGTGGGGCTGTCGAGTTGGTTGGCCGCCCTGCCGGCCGGGCTGAACACGGTCATCACGGGTGACGGGTCGAGCCTGTCCATCGGCGAGCGGCACCTGCTGTCCATGGCTCGGGTGCTGGTGCGCGATCCGCGCATCGTGGTGATGGACGAGGTGACCTCGCACCTGGACCCGTCCACCGAGCAGGTGGTGCACGACGCCATGGCCCGGTTGATGACCGGTCGGACGACGGTGCTCGTCACCCACCGTGGTCAGGCTCTGGACTTGGTCGACCAGGTGGTCGTGCTGGAAGCCGGGGCGGTCACCTGGCAGGGACCGCGGAACGAAGTGCCGGCCCCCATCGCGTCATCGCTGCTGAAGGGCGCCGTCTGATGGCCATCCTGCGGTTGCTGTTCGCGGCGTTCCGCGTACATCCGAGGGCGTTCGCCCTCAATCTGGCCCTGCAACTCGGCCGCATGCTGATCCCGCTGGCGCCTCCGTTGCTGGTCAAGGCGATCTTTGCGCGCTATGAGGCCGGGGTCACGCTCACCACAGTCACCTGGGGGCTCATTCTGGGCATCCTCGGCATCTCCGTGATACGCATCGTGACGGTGGTCGTCGCGACCGCGGCGGACGGACAGTGCAAGGCGCTGATCATCGACGGTCTGACGCGCAGCGCCTTCCGCTCGGTCCTGCGCGAGCCGGCCGCCACTCCGCTGAGTCGGCCGCTCGGCGACGTGGTGAACCGGCTCAGCGCGGACACTCTCCGAGTGTCCGACCAGGCCGTGTCCGCCCTGCAGACCGCCGGCACCGCAGTGATGGGGTTCGTGGCGCTGTCGTTGATGATCGCGCTCGACTGGCGGTTGAGCCTCGCGGTCGTGGTGCCGGTCGCGGTCTGCGGCGGGGTGGTCTGGCTGTCCCGTTCCCGGGCCGGCGTCGCGTACCAAGCCGAGCGGAATGCCGCCGGCGAGGTCAGCCAGCAGATCAGCGACATGACCAGCGGGGCGGTCGCGATCCAGCTGGCCGGGACACGTGGGGAGGCGCTGCGGTTACTACGGGAGTCGTGCGAGCGGCGGCGCCGGGCGACCACCCGGTCGCGGATGTACTTCGAGGTGCTGCTGGGTTCGACGCTGGCCAACATCAGCGCGATCGGCGTGGGGCTGTTGCTGCTCATCGGAGCGGGCCAGGTCGGTACGGTCGCCACGGCCGCCGATCTGGCGTTGTTCATGGCCTACCTGCACTCGGTGGTGGCTTTCGTCGCGATGTTCGGTGGCCACCTGGCCGCGTACCGGATGTCGGAGGTGTCGGCGACCCGGCTGGATGCCGTCGTCCCGGGAACGGTGGACGGGTACGCGTCGGCCGGCGAGGCCGCCGTTCCGGCCACCGACGTGGCTGCGGCCGGCGGCTTCCGGGACCTTCGGGTCGAGCACCTCACGTTCATCCACGCGGAGAGCGGCCACGGAATCCGGGACGTGAGCTTCACCCTGCGGCGCGGCCAGCTCATGGTGGTGATCGGGACGGTGGGCGCGGGCAAGACGACGCTGCTGCGCGCGCTTCTCGGGCACCTGCCGCGGCAGGGCGGCCGGGTGCTGGTCAACGGCGAGGAGCAGGACGTGCTGCAGCTGCCGAACTTCGCGTACACGCCGCAACGACCCGGCCTGGTCTCCGACTCGGTGCGGGAGAACATCCTCGCCGGTGCGGAGGATGCACCCGAGCGGGTGGACGGTGCGGTGTGGGCGAGTGCGCTGGAACTTGACGTGGCGCGCATGCCGGCGGGGGTCGACACCGTCGTGGGCCCCGAGACCGGCCTGTCCGGAGGCCAGGTTCAGCGCGTCGGGCTGGCGCGCATGCTCGCGCAGGGTGCGGACGTTCAGGTCGTCGACGACCCGTCGAGTTCACTCGACGGTCGCACCGAGCGTGAGGTGTGGAACCGGATGTTGGGCCGACCGGACACCACCTGCATCGCGGTGACGCACCAGCGGTGGATTCTGGACCGCGCCGACCTGGTGCTGGCCCTGAACCACGGCACCGTCGAGGCGCTTGGCCCCTGGCGCGAGGTGCGCCGCACGTCAGCGGTGGCCCAACGGCTCTTCGCCCGCACTGGGCGGGCCCGCAGCGGCCCGGTCCGTGCGGATCAGGACCGGGCCGGTGAACCTCGGCGCTCCTGGCTACCCGCCGGGCCGCGCCGACGCGGTTGATTCGGTACGTCCGGTAGCGGTCCGTTGCTCAGCGACCCAGTACCTCTTCGTAGGCCACCAGGTGGTCCGGCATGCCCACAGCGGAGTCGTACTGCTGTGCCGTCTTCGCCCCACCGGTGCGCAGCTGCTCGACGAGCAGCGGCTCGGTCAACGCCCGGGTGAGTTGCCGGGCGAGTGACCGGGGATCCTTGGCGGTCCACAGCAGGGCGTTCTGCTCGTGTACGCAGAACTCGTCGAAACCAGTAACGTCGGTGGCGATCAGGCAGGTGCCGGAGGCGAGCGCCTCCAACGCGGACAATCCCAGCCCCTCGCGCCAGCTGGGCTGAACGACGATGTCGGCCGCCGCGTAGACGTCCGGCATCTCGTGGTAGGGCGTGTCGAAGATCAGCTTGATGCGGTCCTGGAGCCCGTGGTCGTCGATGAAGGTGGTCATCTCCTCGATGTAGCCGGGCGTACCACAGTTGGCGGAGCCGAGCAGTCGCAGCTCCAGGTCGAAGCCTTCGGTACGGCACTGGTGCACGGCCTTGAGCAGCTCCATCTGGCCCTTGTACCGGGCGAACCGGCTCGGGCAGATGAGGAGGGGGATACCGGGCGTGGCCTGCAGTGCTTTCCGTCCCCTTTCGCGGTCGCCGGAGGCGAATCTCGCCACGTCGATGCCTTGTCGGACCGGGCGGACGCGGCCCTGCGGGGACAGCCGGCGGACCACTCCCTCGTAGTGCCGACTGGTGGGCATGAAGCAGTCGATGGTGTTCAGTCCGTGGACGAACCTGCCTCGGGCGGCACCCGCCGGGGTTTCCAGCGCCGACATCTCGAAGAACGACGTCACGAGCTTCGCGTCGAGCTGGTCGTCGGCCAACGCCATGGAGGCCATCAGCGCTGTGCCGTGCGAGAAGACATGGACGATGTCCACCGGATGGTCCGTGAGGAAGGTGTGCAACTGCTGCCCGAGCCGGAACATCTGATGTTCCCAGACCAGCCGGTGACCGTCGTAGGAATTGTCCGGCACGAAGACCGATCCACCGGACGCGCGAACCGCGGATGCGATGGCGTCGGTCGTTTCGTTACCACAGACGAGGTGCGCCTGCACGCCCAGGCCGACCATTCCGTAGAGCAGATTCTGGACGCTTACCTCGCCACCACCTGTGACCGGAGGCATCGCTGCGGATACATAGCACACCCTCAGTTTCTCGTTCATTGCTCGCCTTTCTCGGCAGCGGCCTGATGACTGGAACGCAAGGAGATGAATCTGCGTCGGGCCGGTTGGGAAGGTAGCCGCCGGACTGCATTCTGCATCGGCTGGCATGTCGTGCGGACCGCTCCACTGTAGCCTTCGCCAGAAGCATTTCAGCGGCCCTGGTACGGGCGATCACATTGTTGCCCACTTATGTCGCAAACCGCATCCCTCCGAGCCGGAAAGGCATCCCATGCCTGATCAGGTCTTCAACATCGGCGTCGTCGGCGCCGGCCTCGTCGCTCAGACCGCCCACCTGGCGGGGGTGCGAAAATCCACGTCCGCAGAGCTCTACGCGATCTGCGACGCGGCGGAGGATCTGCTGCGCCGCGTGGCGGACATCCACCGGCCGGTCACCACCTTCGCCGATTACGACGCGATGCTGGCCGACGACAAGGTCGACGCCGTCATCGTCGCCGTCGCGGACGAGTTTCACGCCGCACTCACGGTCCGGGCGTTGGAGGCCGGCAAGCACGTCATCGTGGAGAAGCCGATGGCGACGACAGTGGAGGACGCGGAGGCGATGGCCGAGGCGGCCCGCCGCAACGATCGGATCGTCCTGGTCGGCCACGAGAAGCGTTACGACCCCGGTGTCGCCTTCGCGCGGGACTTCATTCGCGACGAGATCGGCGAACTCATCGCGCTGAAGCACTGGTACGGCGACTCCGCCTACCGCTACCAGATGACCGACACGCTGCAGCCGGTCATCGAGTCGAGCACGGCCTCGGTTCGCCCTCTCGGCGACCCGAAGGGTGATCGACAGCGGTATCTCGTGCTGGCACACGGCTCACACCTGTTCGACACGGCGCGCTACCTGGGCGGTCCGATCGACAGTGTGCGCGCCCGCCTGTCGACTAGGGCCGGATCACACTGCTGGTTCGCCGAGGTCGCCTTCGCCAACGGCTGTCTCGGCCATCTGGACCTCACCGTCGCGGTCCGGATGGACTGGTGGGAGGGCTTCCAGGTGTACGGGGCCGAGGGCAGCGTGGTCGGCAGGGTCTTCCACCCGTGGTATCGGCGCGCCGCCGAGGTGCAGGCATTCTCCACCCGGGACGCGCAGTTCCGGCAGCCGCTCGGTGCGGACGCTGAAGTCTTCCGACACCAGGTCGACGACCTCGTCTCGGCGGCCACCGCGGGAACGGCGCTACGCGGCGCCGACGCCGAGGACGGCCTGGCGTGCGTGCGGGGGATGGTTGCCATGACCCGATCGGTGCGGTCCGGCGAGTGGGTCAAGCTCGCTGACGTGAGCGGGGGTCAGTGACGCGGGCCGAGCTCCGCGTCGGCGGGGCGACGACCAACTCGGTCTCCGGGTCGTGGTCGAGGTGCGGCGGGCCGGCGACGACCATGGTGGCCCGGGCCCAGGGCTGTTCCCGCAGCATGAACGGGAGCTCCTCGCGCAGCCAGTTCGCTACGTGCTCCATCTGCTCGGGGGAGTCGCCGTCGCGGACGACCAGCAGGCGCTCCTGCTCGTCGAGGTCGCCCTGCAGGTACACCGAGGCGTCGAGCCACGGGGCGAGCTCCTCGCGGATGATACCGGTGCCCTCGATGTAGACGAAGTCGGTGTTGGCTGGGACGGTGATCGATCCGGGCCGGTCGCGGTCGATCCAGGGCTGCGGACGGAAGTCCACCGCCTCGCCGCGGTGCAGCGGGCGCAGGACGTTCTCGGCGAGCACGGTGCCCCAGTCGAAGTAGGCGTGGTGCCAGGCCACGTCGTCGGTGTGCACGATGGAGGAGTTCGGCACCGCCTCGCGCAGCCGCTCGGCCAGGGTCGTCTTACCGGCGCCGCCACGACCGTCGATCGCGATCACCCGAGGACGCCCGGTGACGCCGGGTGATGCGTCGCGTAGCTGCTGGATGGCGTCGAGGACCCGCACTGCCCGCCAGCCCACCGCCTCCGTCTCGCCTGGATGTAGTCGCATCGACAACCCTCTCCCGGAAAGGTGGTGGCACGGGACCGGCTGGGCGCCAGTCGCCCCAGCCTATCGACGCACGGGTCTGCGGACACCTCCATGCCGTGGCGGCGGCGCTCGGCGTACCGGCGCTGTCGCGTTGGAACTAGTACTGCAACGGCAGTAGGCGAATCGAGTTCGGCTCGTGTTCGTTGGTCCGACTGTGACGGACGATGATGTCGATCGTTGGCATGGGGAGTTGGACCGGTTGCATGCCCGGATCGGGCCTCGGTTTCGCCGTTCGGAGCCGCGGTTGAGGGCGCGTCAGTACCTGTGCGGCCTGATGTCGGGTCTGGGCCGTAAGAACGGCTGGACCCTGGCTGAGCAGGCCGGGGATGTGTCGCCGGACGGGATGCAGCGGCTGCTGCGGTGGGCGGACTGGGACGTCGACGCGGTCCGTGACGACGTGCGGGACTACGTGATCGAACACCTCGGCGATCCGGGCGGTGTGTTGATCGTCGACGACACCGGGTTCCTGAAGAAGGGCACCCGGTCGGCCGGGGTGCAGCGGCAGTATTCCGGCACCGCCGGGCGGACAGAGAACTGCCAGGTCGGGACGTTCCTGGCCTACCGCTCAGCGAAGGGCCACGCGCTGATCGACCGGCAGCTCTACCTGCCGGCGTCGTGGACCGATGACCGGGACCGGTGTCGGGCGGCGGGGATCCCGGACGAGGTGCAGTTCGCCACGAAGGTGCAGATGGCCCGGGAAATGCTAGGCCGCGCGTTGGACGCGGGGGTGCCGGTGGGGTGGGTGACGATGGACGAGGCCTACGGGCAGTCGAAAGCTCTGCGGGTGTGGTTGGAACAGCGGGATGTGGGTTATGTGGTCGCGACCCGCCGCAACGACGACATGATCACCACCACGATGGGCCGGTCACGCGCGGACGACCTGATCGCCGCTCTGCCTGCTCGGGCGTGGTGCCGGCTGTCCGCCGGCGCCGGTGCGTACGGCCCGCGCGAGTATTGGTGGGCGCGGGTGCCGGTGCGTGTCTGCTGGCAGCCCGGCCGTGGGCACTGGCTCCTGGCCCGGCGCAGCATGACGACCGGGGAGATCGCGTACTACGTCTGCTACGGACCACGCCGTACCCGACTGGTTGACCTGGCCCGCATCGCCGGGGCCCGGTGGGCGATCGAGGAGTGCTTCCAACAGGCCAAGAACGAAGCCGGCCTCGACGAGTACCAGGTCCGCGACTGGCGAGCCTGGTACGCCCACATCACCCTCGCGATGGCCGCTCACGCTTGGCTGTCTGTGGCGTGATCCCTTACCGCAAAAGGGGATCCAGTACCGGTGACTACATGATGATCGGCTACACGGTACCGGAGATCCGAAGACTGCTCACCGCACTCGTAGTGCGATCAACTCACCCACCTGAGCGCGTCTGGGCCTGGTCTCGATGGCGCCGACGACGCCAACACCAAGCCCGAACCTGCCACTACCGACGACACGGCTACCCCTAACCAACTGCCGTTGCAGTACTAGAACCACTCGTGGTTGACGGCGCCCACCGCGGGTTGCGATGGCATTGCGGCTATGGGACTGTCGACTCTCCGGAAGCCTCGTGCACCACCGAACGCTTCTCGTTGCGTCTCCGCGACCTCCGCTTCATCACCACGACTTTCTCGTTGGTGGTGCTGGGCGTCGTGGCGCCTCCACTATTCGAGCAACGTGCCGCCTGACGTGTTGCGGGCCAGCGATCTGCTTCAGCGGCGGTGCCGCCGGGAGGGCCGGTGACTAGCCGGAGAAAGAAAGAGGGTCGCCGCATGAATTCGGACCGACAGCCGTTCGCGGTCGTGCTCGCCGTGGACGACAGCTATGCGCTGCCAGCGGCAGTGACGATTCGGTCGTTGGTGGAGAATCTCGCGTCCGGCACGGCAGTGGAATTCGTCGTTCTCGATCTGGGTATTTCTGCGGCCGGCGCCGACCGGCTGCGGGCCGCCGCGGCGCCTCACCCACTGGCGGTCGAGCACTTCGACACCACGCGGCTCGCCGATCTGCCCGTCTCCACCGAGGGCCACTCCCGCCAGTTCAGCACGGTGATCTTCGGCTACCTCTACCTCCCCGTACTGCTGGCCGACCGCTACGAGCGCCTGCTCTATCTGGACGCCGACATCCTCGTCGTCGCTGACGTCTCACCGTTGCTGCGGCTCGACCTCGCCGGTCGACCGGTCGCGGGCGTGCCCGACTGGGGCGTCCCCACGATCTCCGACGCCCAGGGTGTCTCCGACTGGGCCGAACTGGGACTGGCACCCGACACCCGGTACCTCAACTCCGGCCTTCTGGTGATTGATGTCGACAGGTGGCTCGCCGCCGATCTCACCCGGTCCGCACTGGCCTACGCCGGCCGCCACTCGCAGCTTGACCTGCCGGACCAGCAGACCTTAAACGCGGTGCTGCACGGGGACTTCGTGACGCTAGGACGGGAATGGAACTTCATCGTCTGGCCACCCCTACTGGACACCTTCTCCGGGCCGGTCCCCAGGATCTGGCACTTCGCAGGCCGATTCAAGCCGTGGACGCGGGGCAGCCGGTCACACCACCACCAGTTGCTGTACCAGGCCTACGCCGAACTTGTGGGTTGGCGGCCGATGTGGCTCACCGCCGGGCGTTCGCGGCTGGCCGTACCCAAGCAGAACGAGCGAGTTGCGTAGATCAGCTTGACCAACCCGTCCGAGTCCGTTTCCGCAGGGAGATCATCTTGAGCCTCGATCGACGACAATTCCTGACCGTCAGCGGCGCGGGGGCACTGGGAGTCGCGCTGTCCGGCACCATCGACGCGCTCTTCAGCGGTGCGCCCGCCCTGGCGCACCACGGCAGCGGGTACGGCAACCTCCTGCCCGACCCCGCCGGGTTGCTCGACCTGCCTCGCGGGTTCCGCTACCGGGTCCTGTCCCGCGAGGGCGACCCGATGCGGGGCGGCACCGTGCCGGGCAACTTCGACGGCATGTGCACGTTCGAGAGCCGGCGTGGGGGCCGCCGGCTGGTGCGCAACCACGAGAATCGCCAAGACGCGGAGTCGCCGGTGCGGGCGTTGGCCGCACTGACCTTCGACCAGGCCGCGAGCGGTGGAACCACCACCCTCGCGATGCGACCGAACGGCGCCGTCGACGAGTACGTCAGCCTGGCCGGTACGGCCGTGAACTGTGCCGGTGGCGAGACCCCCTGGCAGACCTGGCTCTCCTGCGAGGAGACCGAGAGCCGCCGAGGCGAGGAGGGGTACGAGGCCGACCACGGTTGGATCTTCGAGGTCGATCCCTTCCACAACCTCCGCAACGAGCGACCGACTCCGCTGACCGCCATGGGGCGGTTTGCGCACGAGGCAGTCTGCGTCGACCCCGCCACCGGCGTGGTCTACGAGACCGAGGACGCCTGGGAGGAGAAGTTCGGCTGCTTCTACCGCTTCCGGCCCCACCGCCCGCTGGGCGGACACGGCAGTCTCCGCGCGGGCGGAACTCTCCAGGTGATGCGCGTGCCGGGCGTACCGGATCTGTCGGTGGTGCAGCAACCGGATGCCACGTTCGACAACATCGAGTGGATCGACGTGCCGGATCCCCGGGCGGTCACCACTCCGACCCGCTTCCAGGACTACGGCGCCGCAGGGGTCACCCATGCTCAGAAGCTCGAGGGCGCCTGGTGGGGCACCGACGGTGGCGCCTACTTCGTCTCGTCATACGCCAGTCGTGAGAACGGCTCCGCTGCCGCGCACAAAGGTCAGGTCTGGCGGTACGACCCACGTCGCCGAAGCCTCACCCTCGTGGTGGTCTTCCACGGGACCGGCACCGAGGAGCAGCTGTTTGAGACGCCGGACAACATCTGCATGACGCCGTTCGGCGGCCTCATGCTCTGTCAGGACGGCGACGGCGATAACTACCTGATGGGCGCGACGACAGCAGGCGAGCCGTACCTGTTCGCGCGCAACCGGCAGAACATCGGTACGGACTCGGCCCCGGCGTACGGCGAGTTCGCTGGGGTGTGCTTCTCCGCCGACGGGCGAACCCTCTACGTCAACTGCTACCGGCCGGGCACCACCTTCGCCGTCACAGGACCCTTCCGCGCCTGAGGGTCGCCGCAATCATCGAGGGCCCCGCGCCGACCCCTGTCCCGTCCGACGGGGGTCGGCATGCCGTTCGCCCGCAGGCCGCGACCTTCGCCGACCCACGCCCCGACAGGATCCAACCCACCCTCCGCACCATGCCTCCGTGCGGCGTTCAGCTTGCTGAGTGCCTCAGCGGGCCACGGTGTCTCCACGATTGCGATGATGAGCATGCGGATTCTGCTCCTAGGGGCGTCGGGGTACGTCGGCGGCGCGCTCTGGAGATCGTTCTCCGTCCGCCACCACGTCGTCGGCACCCGCGGTGCGCGCGACGTCGAGGGCCTCGTCCATGTCGACCTGACCGACGCGCGGGCGCTGAGCCGGCTTGCCCGGCACGACTTCGACCTCATCGTGCACACCGCCGGGCTGGTAGGGCTGGAAGAGGCGGAGGCTCATCCCGAGCGGGCGTGGCGGCTCAACGTCGAGTCGGTCCGAATTCTGCTGGAGGCGGTCCGCGACCGACCCACGCGCATCGTCTACCTGTCCAGCGACAACGTCTTCGACGGCTCCCAGGAGGCGTACGTCGAGTCCGACCCCACCGCGCCGGTGAATGCCTACGGACGCACCAAGGTCGCTGCAGAACGCCTACTGGACGGTCCCCACCTCGTGGTCCGGATTCCCCTCGTGTACGGCCGGAGCCCGGTCTCCGACCGGTTCCTCGCCCGGTTTCGGGGGGCGCGGACGCCGGCGCAGACCGACATCCTCTGTGCGCCGGTGTACCTGCCGAGCGTCGCCACGGCGATCGAGGCGCTGTGGACGGAGTCCGGCGTCGTTCATCTCGGTGGCCCGGAGGTACTCACCCGATTTGAGCTGATGTCGCGGGTCCGCGATGCCCTCGACCTTCCGACCGCCGTGGTGCCGGTGCGCAATGCCGATTCGTCAAACCCCTGGTTGCGTCCGAGTCGGCTGGTTCTCCGCAGTACCCGGCACGAGCCGTTGGGGCCGGACCTGCCGACGGCGCTCGACCACCTACGGGGGCACCGTGGCAGTTCTCGCCAGGAACGTCCGACGTTCGGGTGACGCCGTCGGTACCCGGTCGCGGCCACCAAAGCGCTGGCCGGTGTCACAGCGGTGCGTCGGCTCGATGCCTCAGGGCTGGGCCAGCCGCGTGAGCGGCGTTACCAGGATCGTGGTCATGATCGCCCTTCGGGCGTTTCAACCCGCTCCGGCTGCCGGTCGCCACCGGCCCCGCCGGGCGGCTCGACGTGCGGGTGGGGCGCGTCCCAGGTGATCCGGCCGCCCGACAGGGTCAGCAGGAAGACCAACCCGGCGGCGAGCGCCCCGTCGGGCAGCGGTGCGGTGAAGACCCGACCGCTGCGCCGCATCGGGTACGTGTACCGATTTCCGCTGCCGGCGTCGGGCCCGGTGAGCCACGGCAGGACCAGCTCCACCCGGTCGGCGTGCGGCAGGTGGTAGACCACGTGCGGGACGCCCTCCTGGACCTCGATCCGACAGCGCTGATGCACCAGCCGACGCCGGGCGTCACCGGTCGACGGCGCCAACTCGGCGCAGCGGTCGAAGTCGCCGCGCCGGTAGGCGGCGTCGAACAGGCGATCCAAAACGTCGCGCTGCACCGGGGCGCACCGCCGGTACGCCGCCAGGTCGCCCAGGGCGAGCGCCGCCTCCGCGATCCGGCCCCGGTGGCGGCGCCAGTCGTCCTCGGTCAGCTGGTCGAACCAGCCGTAGGTCAGCGCCAGCTCGACCGGGTCGCTGCCCGCGCCGCCGCCGGGGGCCAGCGCGAACTGGTGCAGCCGAGCCAGTGCGCTGCGTTGCCAGGTGAAGCTTCGCGCCAGCCGGCGGGCATTGTCCGACAGCCGCCGGTGCGTCGCCGGGTCCTCGCGGTACACGTGCAGTGCGTGCCGGATGGTCCCGGCCAGCGCCGCCGCCAGCACCGCGTCGTCGGTGCGGAACGACCGGGGGACGGCGTAGCCGGTGGCTGTCGGGTCGGTCAGCGGCCGGAGGTGGCCGTAATGGCTCAGCGTCTCCTGCGCGGTGGCCACCGGCACCGCCCCGCAGGCCATCGCCTCGCCGAGGGTTATGAGGAAGCCGTCCAACTCGAACTTGGACGGAAAGAGGCAGAAGTCGGCGACCGCCGCCTGCGCGAACAAGTCCTCCTCCGCGACCATCCGCCAGTCGAGGTACACGTTGCCGGGGTACCGGTCGGCAACCTCCCGGAAGTAGGGGTTGCCCACCGGATCGCCGGTCTCGCTGGTGCCGACCGCGCAGCGGATGAGGAAGTTGACGTCCCGGTCGTGACGCAGCACCGCGTCAACCGCCCGGAACAGCTCCAACTGGCCCTTGTGGTTCTGGTCGAAGCGGGCCGCGTGGTAGAAGGTCGGCCGGCGGGGGTCCAGGCCGAGCCTGCCGAGGACGGCGTCCCGGTTCACGTCGCGAGGGTTGCGGGCCAGCCACCAGTCGGGCAGCGCGCAGCCGCCCACGATCTGCTTGTGCGCCGTCTCCCGGACCACCCGGGCGACTGTGGACGCGGCGAACAGCCGCTCCGACGGGGCATCTCGGAACGTCGAGTAGTAGTCGCGTTGCCCCGCCGAGACGAAGTCGATCAGGTCGGTGTGCGCCGCGACCAGCGCGTGATAGCTGGTGTAGTCCTCGCCCTGCTCATGGCGCAGGTGCGAGGGGCGTAGGTAGCGGGCCATCCGGTCGCGCAGCGGGTCGTCCCCGGTGGGCTCGGCGAGACGGTCCAGATCCACCGTGACACCGAGGTGGGTCAGCAGCCTCTCCACCTGTGGCCGGTAGACCTTCCCGCTGATCGGCGGGTTCATCGCCACCGTGCTGACCACCACGCGGTCGTCGCGACCGGCGTACACCGGCGGCAGCAGGTAGTGGTACAACGGCTCGTACGCCTGCACGACGACCGGATCCGGGGCGAGGAACTGGTCGATGAAGCGGATCGCGTCGACCTGGAAGACCAGCGGCTTGAGGAAGGCCAGGTCGACGCCCTGCATCTCGTTCGGCGGGTAGAACTGCTCGGGCAGCAGGTCGAGGTAGGCGTCGGAGAGCAGGTAGAAGTCGACCCCCTCGCGTTCCAGCCGCAGGCCCCGGGTAACCAGCCGCAGCTGCAGTTCCCCCGGGTGGTCGGGCCAGAGCCGCTGGTCGAGCACCACCGGGACGGTGTGCTCGTCGGTCCACTCGAGGACAGTGGCACCGTGTCGACCGGTCAGGTGTGCGGCGCAGCCGTGCGCCGGGGTCACCACCGACACCCGGTGTCCTTCCCGGGCGTACTCGCGGGCGAGGTTCCAGACCACACTGGCGGTGCCGCCCCGCATCATTCGAGGGTCGAAGCCGAGCGCCTCGAAGGCGACCTTGACGATGTGCATGTTCTCCCCTCCACCGGCGTCGGCCCCCTGGGTCGGCCGGGTCGCGTCACAGGCTGTTCCGTCGCCCGGCGGTCACCGCGCAGCGCCGAGCGAGATGGATCGCGTGCCGCAGATCCATCGCGGCGAAGTAGGCCCGGTCGTGGTCGTAGTCGTACGCCAGCTCGTGCAGCAGCCGGCGGAGGTACAGCAGCCGGGAGACCGGGTGCGCGGCGGCGGTCGGGTCGTCGCAATAGCCGGCGAGCAGCAGGTCGCAGACCTGGCGCTGCCATTGGTCGGAGGCCCGGCTGAGCTGGCGGAGCCGCATCCGGCGCTCGGGGCTCCATCGCGGGTCCGAGGCGACGACGCCGGCGTCGAGCTCCAGGCCCGCCAGACAGGCCTGGTCGCGGGTGCCGCCGAACTCCTCGACGACCTGCTGTAAGACCTCCTCACCGGTGAAGTATTCGGTCGCCCGGTGCAACGAGACGACGTCCTGCCACGGCGATTGGGTGGCGAAGGCGGGGTCGGTGGGTTCCAGTGCCACCGGGGACAGGTCGATCAGCCGCAGGTCCCACTCTCCGCCCGGGGGGCGGCGGACCAGCACGTGACCGAGGTGCAGGTCACCGTGGCAGGGCGCAACCGGGGAGACGGGCATCAGGTCCGCCTCGGCGGCGGCCTCGCGCAGCTCGGCGGTGAGGCCGGCCGCCGCGGTGTCCCGGGCGGCTTCCGGAAAGCGCTGATCGGTGATGATGCGGGGCAGCAGGTCGGCCAGCCGGTCGTCGATGTCGTCGACGCACGCCGCGACGGGGAATGGGGCGCCGGTGGCGGGACCGGCGAGGGCGCGGTGGAAACCGCGGAGGCTCCGGCCGACCTTACGCAGCGGGGCCTCCAGTGGGCCCAGGTGGCCGCGGACGTCGTGCGGCCGATCGTCGGTGGGAACGTGCCGCCACATCTCGCGCAGGTTCTCCCGCAGGGGCACGTCCAGCGGGTCGCCGGACAGGTACTCGTAGAGCAAGCCGAGGGGCCACCGCCGTCGGGTGTACGGCTCGACGTACACGTAGTCACCCCGGTACGCCGCGGTGTATCCGGTGCCATCCATCCGGCGCACCGCCGCCGGTTCGTTGAGCCCCAGGTGCAGCCTGCGGTACGTCTTGTGCACGTGTGGGGTGCCGGCCAGGTCCACCAGGGACAGAGCGTTGGAGGACCAACCCGGGTCGAAGGGCAGTTGCCGCCGAAACTCGGGGGCGTCGCCCGAGAATTCGATGACACCGCCGCGCGCGGTGCTGATCCGCCGCCCGGCGGCGAGCGCCTCGGTGACCGCCCGGTCGAACGGCTCGGAGGGGTGCGCCTCGCGGGCCCGCCCGGCTGCGTCCCAGGTGACCACGGCGGCCCAGCGCAGGTCGAGGCGGTGCGGGGTGCCCAGCAGCAGCAGCCGGGCGGGCCCGGGCGCCCCGGCCAGGTCGGCGTGGTCGATGACGGTGAGCCGGTCGGCGTGCCGCCCGGCGGCGTCCATCCACGGGGCCTGGCGCAGGGTGCGTACAAGCTGGTCGAGGTCGTACGGATGCTCCGGCGCCATGTCACGCACCCGCCGGCTGGCTCGTCTGCGGCTGCGAGGCCCGCCGGTACAGGGGTGCCGCGTGCGCCAGGTCCCGTCCGTTCATCGTGGCGGCCGGTCGAGAGAAATGCGGCGGGGGCGCGAGTTCATTTCCCGGACAGAGGTGGTGCTGACGATTGTTGAACGCGGCCCAGTGGATATTTTTCTGTGCACGATGTGAACCCCTGTTGTTTTGTCGGGACGCGGCACGAAATGGCCATCAATTGATCACCAAGGCTACTCGTGGGCGTTTGAATGACGCAAGTGAGCGCGTGCCCGTCGGCGTGATTGGGCGCGGATTGATCGAGGTGGCCGGTGGCGGTAACTGTGCCGCTGGCGCAGGTGGCCGTGCAACGATAAGTGCCTCTGGGCTGCCGGAGCGAAGTCGGCGCGGCTGATCTCGAGTGTGTCGCGGGGGCTCGTCAATGGTGCCCGAGGGGGTGACCCTCGCTTGCGTTGGTCGGCGTCCGCTCTGCCCGTCGGGTGGCCGCCGCCGGCCTTCACCGGTTGGGCCGCAGGCAGGCGCGCTGGTGTGCAACCGGTCGCGCGTGCCGGGCGATCCTTCGTCGGAAGATCGAGCAGGAATCGAATTCAAGCAGTTCAGAGACGGTGCGGGACGGCCGGGCTGCCGGGTCGACGGGTAACGCGCGGTGGCCCGTCGGCAGCCGTCAGTCAGGTTTGTGGTTTTAGGAAACTTCATCGACTGCTTGCCAATGCAGCGATAATCATGATGGTGTGAGGGGCAGGTGGAGCGAGGGCCTGACGGACCACGTCCACCGCGACGCCGCGGGAGTCATGGTCCTGTCGGATGACAGTGGCCGCCGGATGTCCCGTGGACCAGATCTCACTCCGACAACCCGACTGGCACGGCGACCATTGGGGCGCTGGCCCGATTGGATGTGTCCCGATCCCACCTTTCAGAGTTTGACGAGGGTAAATCTAACTGCTCAGGAACCGCGCAACTGGAACTCTCGGACACATCACGCTACGGTCGACGAAGCCCGTTTAACCGTGATGGCTGATGCCGACCTGAATCAGCTCGGCAAATTGTTCGACAGGGTCCCGGCGAGGTTGGACACACTCCTCGCCTGGTGACCCGGTCCCCACCCGCCGGTACCGCGGTGCCGGCGTGCACCACGCCGCCCGGGCCAGCCCCGGCGCGGACCCGGCAGAGGAGTCCCACCGGATGGAGCGGACACGACGGTGGACCGGACCAGTCGGCGACTGGTGACCGAGCCGTGGGGCCATGGCCGCCACGAACGACACGGGGGAGAGGTAGTTGTTGCGGTATCCAGGTGGGCACCAGGACGGGTCCGAGGTCCACAGGCCGGACCGGTCAGCCCCTCGCGTCCTGGGGGCCGACGGCGCGCTGCCACCCGGACCTGCCCACGGTGCGGCTATGACAACTGCCGGAGCAGGGCGTCTCAGGACGCATCCGCGGCATCGAGATCTCGACCACGACATGCGGAAGTGGGGGGCACTGTGATCACGCCGAAGACGGCGGGCGAGCCCGGAGTCACTGCCGATGCCCGGGGGTTCGCGTTGCGCAGCCCGGAGGGCACCGCGTACCGGGTCGACATCGACACCGACGTGCTGTCCCCGGCGAACCCGATACTGGCCGACTACTTCGCCGGCCGGCGGGTGCTGGTGTTCGTGGGCCCCACCGTCGACCGGCTCTACGGCGCTCGTCTGCGGGCGTACCTGGAGGCGCGGCTGGCCAGGGGCAGCTGGAGCATGCACCGCATCCGCTCCGGTGAGCGGCACAAGACGCTCGCATCCGTCGAGGAGATCTGCGCGACGGCGAAGAAGCACCGCCTGGACCGGCAGGGCGTGATGCTTGCCGTCGGTGGGGGCATCACCGCGGACCTGGTCGGCTTCGCCGCCGCCATGTACGCCCGGGGCATCGACTACGTCAAGGTCAACACCACGCTGGTAGGGCAGGTGGACGTCGGCGTCGGGGTGAAGACCGGCGTCAACGCCTACGGCTCGAAGAACATGCTCGGCGCGTACCACCCGGCGGTCGGGTCGCTCAACGACCCGGGCTTCCTGCGGTCGCTGCCGGTACGCGAGATCCGCTGCGGCCTCGGAGAGATCGTCAAGATGGCCGTCATCAAGGACGCGGCGCTCTTCGGCACCCTGGCCGCGCACCCCCTGCTGTTCCAGGACACCGTGTCGAGCCGGCAGCGTGAGGATTACGTGCTGCGCACGGCGATGGAGTTGATGCTCGTCGAGCTCTGCGGCAACCTGCGGGAACGCAGCCTGGCCCGGCTGGTCGACTTTGGGCACACCTTCGGGCCCATCATCGAGGTGGCCAGCGGGCACCGGATCGCCCACGGGGAGTCGGTGGCCATCGACATGGCGATCTCCAGCCACGTCGCCCGGCTGCTGGGCATCCTCGATGTGGCGGAGTGCCAGCGCATCGTGAGCCTGCTGTGTGCTCTCGGCCTGCCGGTCTTCGACCCCGCGATCTGCACCCTCGACCTGATGCGGGCGGCGCTGCACTCCGCCTGGGACCGGCGCGGGCGGCGGCTGCACCTCGTGGTGCCCGACAGAGTCGGCTCGGCGGTCTTCATCGACGACCTGAAAGACCTGCCGGACGACCTGCTGGCGGCGGCGCTCGATTCGCTCGCCCGCGACGCGGTGGACCGGCCGATGACGGGAGTGGCGCAATGACGAACCTGGAGAGCCTGATGCGAACCTCGGTCGGCGACCACGACGGAGTGGGTGAGCTGCGGGTGTATCGCGCGTACGACAGGGCCGCCGCCCCCGCCGGCGTCGCCTTCATCGACCTGGTCGTGGTGCCTCCCGGCAGCTCGATCGGCCTGCACCGGCACGGCGACGACCAGGAGACCTACGTGCTGCTCCGCGGCGAGGCGACGATGCGCCGCGGCGCCGCGGAGTTTCGCGTCCGGGCCGGCGACCTGGTGGTCAACCCACCGCATGGCGTGCACGGGCTGGTCAACGACTCGTCGGATGACGTGCACCTGCTGGTGTTCGAAATCGCCCCGATCACCGGCGGGACGCCATCGTGACCGGCTCTCGCCAGCGGGATCTACTCACCCGGGAAGCAGCCCACCTGGCGCCCGGCGCCTCGGAGGAGGCAGCCGTCGGCGAGCGGGTCTTCACCTCCGGCGTCGGTACGGTACTGACCGATGCCGACGGCAACCGGTACCTGGACTTCGCCGCGGGCACCCTCACCCAGTCCCTCGGACACTGCCACCCCGAGGTGGTCGCCGCCCTCACCGAGCAGGCCCGCCGGCTGTGGAACGTGCACGACTTCGCCACCGCTGATCGAGCCGAGCTGTGCGAGCTGCTTGCGGCCCTGCTCCCGGCGGAGCTCGACACCTACGCGTACTTCTCCACCGGCGCCGAGGTGGTGGAGGCCGCGCTGCGGGCAGTCGCGGCCGTCGCCCCGCCGGGCCGCAACCGCCTCGGCGCGCTGCGGTACGGCTTCCACGGCAAGACCCAGGGCGCCAGGCTGCTGGTGCACTGGGACATCGGCTACCAGTCGCTGGCCGGCAACAGCGTGCTCGGCTACTCGCCCTACTGCTACCGCTGCCCGTTGGAGCTGACCTATCCGAGCTGCGGGGTGCGTTGCGCCGACCTCGTCCGCAAGCACATCGCCGACAAGCCCAACATCTCGGCGCTGGTCTTCGAGCCGGTCCTCGGCGCGGCCGGGGTGATCGTCCCGCCCCCGGGCTACTGGGAGCGGATCGGCGCCGCGTGCCGCGCCAACGGGGTGCTCCTCGTCGCGGACGAGGTACTCACCGGCGGGGGCCGCACCGGCACCTTCCTCGCCAGCGAGCAGCTCGGTATCGAACCGGACCTGGTCACCCTGGCCAAGGGGATGGCCTCCGGCTTCCCATTCGCGGTGCTCGCCGGGCGGCGGGAGGTGTTGCGCCATCCGGAGATAGACCGGGCCGGCTCCACCGCCTCCACCTTCGCGAGCAACCCGCTGGGCATCGCCGCCGCCCTGGCCACCCTGACCGTGCTGCGCCGCGACCAACTCCTCACGCAGGTCCGCGTCCTCGGTGACGTGCTGGCCGCCCGGCTGGCAACGCTGCACGATCGGCACCCAATGCTCGGGGACGTGCGAGGGCTCGGGTTGCTCTGGGGACTGGAGTTCGTCCGGGACCGAACCACCCGCACCCCGGCGCCAGAGCTGGCCCGCGCGGTCTACCGGCGCGCTCTTGACCTGGGCCTGCGTACCGCGCTCGGAGGAAACATCCTGCGGCTGGCCCCACCGTTCACCCTGGACGCCGCCGAGCTGGACCAAGGCCTCGACCTGCTCGACCAGGCGCTCACCGAGACGGCAGAGGTGACCCGGTGATCGTCGCAGACCACCTGAGCAAGCACTTCAAGCGTTTTCGGCGCGACCCCGGCCTGCGGGGCAGCCTGCGCACCCTGCTGACCCGCGACCACGAGCTGATCCGCGCCGTGGACGACGTTTCGTTCGAGGTGCCGGCCGGGGCGAAGGTGGCGTACATCGGTGCCAACGGCGCCGGAAAGTCCACCACAATCAAGTTGCTGACTGGAATCATGCGGCCCACCACCGGCCTGGCCCGGGTCGCCGGCTTCGACCCGCACACACAGCGCACCACCGTGGCGCGTCGCATCGGCGTCGTCTTCGGCCAGCGCAGCCAGCTCTGGTGGGACCTACCCGTGCTCGACTCGTTCCGCATCCTCCGCCACCT
Organism: Micromonospora sp. M61; assembly: GCF_018070245.1. Classification (NCBI taxonomy): domain Bacteria; kingdom Bacillati; phylum Actinomycetota; class Actinomycetes; order Micromonosporales; family Micromonosporaceae; genus Micromonospora; species Micromonospora sp. M61. Next base: position 134,821 of record NZ_JAGPYA010000008.1, read on the forward strand.
CTACGAGGTGCCGCCGGAGGTGTACCACCGCAACATGGCGCTCTTCCGCGACCGGCTCGATCTGGATGCCCTCGGCGCCACGCCGGTGCGCCAGCTCAGCCTCGGGCAGCGGATGCGGGCTGAAATCGCGGCGTGTCTCCTGCACGATCCGGCCGTGGTCTTCCTCGACGAGCCGACCATCGGTCTGGACCTCATGCTCAAGCAGGCAGTCCGTGACTTGATCAATCACGTCAACGCCGAACTGGGCACCACCGTCATGCTCACCAGCCACGACATCGGCGACATCACCGGCATCTGCGACCAGGCGTTGGTCGTCGATCGGGGTATCGTCGTGCACCAGGGGACGATGCGGGAACTGCTGCACTCGGTCGACACCCGGGCGGTGATTTTTGAGTACGTCCCGGGCACAGCCAGTGAGGCGGAGGTCGTCGGACGCATCGAGGCCGGGCTGCCGGAGGCGACCGCCACCCCGACCGAGGCGGGCCGGATCAGGGTGGTGTACCCGGTGCGGCGGTGGTCGGCCCGCCAGGTCATCTCGTTCCTGTTGGACACCTTCGAACTGACCGACGTCCTCATTCCCGACGCCGACCTGGAGACCGTGCTGCGACGCATCTACGGCAGCGACCCGGCCCAGGCGGCCCCCGTCGGCGGCGCCCGGTGACGCAGGCCCTGCGCAGGTACGCGCCGATCGCGCTCGCCGGGGTACATGCCGCCCTGCAGTACCGGGCGACGATCGTGCTCAGCGCGGTGACCGCGGCGACCGGCACCGCCCTGCAGGTGTTCCTCTGGCGGGCGGTGTACGCCCACACGTCCACCCCGCCCGGGCTGGCGTTGACCAGCCTGACGACGTACGTCGTGCTGGCGCAGGTGCTCGCCCTGCTCCACGCCAACAAAGTCGATGACGTCGTGGCCGGCGAGGTGTACCGCGGCGACATCGCCGTGTCGCTGCTACGACCAGCCAACTACGTGCTGACCTGCCTGGTGACCAACCTCCCGGCAGCGGTGGTCACCGCCGCCCTCGCAGGCGGGCCGGTGCTTCTGGCGTTCGCGCTGCTCACCCCGCTGCGCACGCCGACATTGGCCAACGTGCTGCTGTTCTCCGTCGCCGCCGCGCTGTCGGTGCTGCTCGCCTTCGAGGTCAACCTGCTCGTCGGGCTGGCCGCGTTCGTCAGCACCAACACCTGGGGCATCCGCATGATCAAGAATGCCGGGGTGGCCTTCCTGGCCGGCCAGATAGTGCCGCTGAGCCTGCTGCCGCAGGACGTGGCCCGGGTCATCCGTCTCCTGCCGTTCCAGGGGCTGATCGACGGGCCGTTACGGCTGCTGCTCGGCACGTACCGCAGCGCCGCGGAGGCCGGCGGCATTCTCGCCGTCCAGGCCGTGTGGGTGCTCGTCCTGCTCGGCGTGACAGCCCTGGCCTGGCGAGGCGCCCTGCGTCGGATCGAAGTGGTTGGCGGATGATCCTGTCGACGATCCGGCGGTACACCTGGCTGACCGTGGTGCTCTCCGGGGTGAGCATGCACCGGCTGACCGCGTATCGGTTGGATTTCTTCGTCGGCGTCGCAAGCTTTGCGATTCGGGTGGCCTGTCAGATCGCCCTGATCGGCGTGGTATTCCGACACGTCGACGGGCTGGCCGGCTGGAACTATCAGCAGGCGCTGTTCCTGCTCGGGTTCTCCCTGCTGCCGCGCGGTCTGGACCGGCTCTTCACCGACCAGCTGTGGATCCTGGCCTGGCAGCTGGTGCGGACCGGCGACTTCTACCGCTACCTGATCCGGCCGGTGAACCCGCTGTACATCATGCTGTCGGAGCGGTTCATGTACCCGGACGGCTTCGGTGAGCTGGTCCTGGGCATCGCCATCGTGGTGATCGCCGGAGAGTCGATGGACCTGCACCTCAGCGCGGTGCAGTGGCTGCTGTTCCTACCGCTGGTGCTCTGCGGCGCGGTCATCCAGGCAGCGGTGAAGGGATTTTTTGCCTCGCTGTCGTTCTGGACCACCTCCAGCCTCTCCGTGGTCACCGCCGTGCACCAGCTCGGCGACTTCGGGTCCTACCCGATGGGGCTCTACCACCCGGTGTTGCGGGCTCTGCTGACCTGGTTGCTCCCCTTCGCCTTCACCGCCTACGTCCCGGCCCGCTACCTGCTCTTCGGCGACATCGACGGGCTTGTCTGGATGCTTCCGGTGACCGTGCTGACCGCAGCCATTGCCTACGGCACGTTCCGGCGCGGCGTCGACCGCTTCGAGATGACGGGCAGCTGAGCGTGCCCCCGCTCTCCGGCTGCTGCCGTACCCGGTTCCGGTGGCCGTGGTGCGGGCCGCGACGGTCGCGCGGCGCCACGCGACCGGCTCGCCCGCCGCCCGGAACCGGGTCCGCCGCGCCCGTTCCGTCGTCCACTCCCGTCGGAGGGATCTGATCTGATGCACGTCATCGAGACCTACTTCGAATGCGGCGGTTTCGACCACCGCTTCATCCAGGGCGGCACGTCGGTCTACCTGTGGAATCTGGCCCGAGCCGTCGCCCGGGCGGGGCACCGTGTCTCCATCGTCACGCCCGCTCACGGCCGCCTGGCGGACTTGCGGGAGCTGACTGACGTTCGAGACCTGCCCTACCGCGACAGCTACGAACTGCCGCTGGTCCTGGACCCCCGCGTCTGGCGGGACGGCTTCCCGGACGAGGTTCGCGTGCCGCTGTCCACCACCGCACACCACCTCGCCCTGGACGGGGTGGACCTGTACTTCCTCTCCAACGAGCTGCTCGACAGCCTGCCGGACAGCTTCTACCCGTCGTACCACACGAAGGGGCGGGACCTGGTCTTCTTCAAGCCCATCGCGTACCAGGTGGACAGCGTCCGGTTCATCCGCCAGTTCTTCGCCGGGGAGCGGGCCGTGGTGCACGCCCACGAGCCGTACTACCACTACCTGATGCCCGCGGCATTCCGTGCCGATCCGGACAAGCAGGTGGTCAGCACCGTGCAGAGCAACATGCCGATCGGCAAGTCGGAGTACCAACCCCTCGTGAGTCGCCTGCTGGACTTCCTCGACACGAGGTTGGAGCTGCCTCCACCAGACCCGGCGCCCGACCGATCCCTGGCGCCCATGATCCAGTACCAGCAGCGCACCCACCTGCACTATGCGTACCCCGACGACCACGTCCGCATCTACGACCTGGTCGCCGAGCACGCCGACCGGATCGACTTCCTCTCCCCGGGGCACCGGCGGTTCTACAGCGACTTCGCCAACACCCCATTCGAGCAGGTCTTCGCCACGCTCCCGGCTGCGGAGACGGTCCAGCGACACGCGGCGAAGCAGGTGGTCGGTGGCTGCGCCATCGGCGAAGCCTGGACCGGAGCCCGGCCGGATGTCGACCGGACGTCGGTGCTGGCCGGCCTCGGCCTCGATCCGGCTCTGCCGACCTTCTTTCACAACGCCCGCTACGCGGTGCACCACAAGGGTCAGGTGGAGCTGATCCGGGCGGTGGACCGGGCGCTGACCGAAGGGCTTGCCGCCAACATCATCGTCCGCTGCATCAGTGACGCGGGCATCGACGATCCGCTGTTCCACGAGGTCGCCGCCCGGCACCCCGGCCGAATTCATCTGGAGTGGCACCGAGTCGACGACAAACGCATCGTCGAGTACGCCTCCAGCGCCGACTTCTGTCTCTTCCCGTCGAAGTTCGAGATGGACACCTTCCTCATCGCCATGGGGGAGGCGATGGCCTGCGGGGCGGTTCCCATCGCCACCGCCCAGGAGGGCATGGCGCATTTCGGGCACGTGCCGGACCCGCTGACCGGGCCGCTGCCGCCGGGCGCCACGGGCTTCGCCGTCAATCGGTCGTTCGCCGAGGACGACCCGCTGCTGGTCGACGCGCTGGTTGACCGGATGCATGCCGCCGTTCGGCTGCTCCGCGAGGATCCAGAACGCTACGCCGCGATGTCAGCGAACGCCGCCGCGACAGCCCGCGCGTTCACCTGGGACCGATGCGCCGAACGGCAGCTGGCCACCTTCACCGCCCTCCAGGGAGGTGTCCTGCCTGAGCTCCCCGTCGAACGGATCCTCGAGCACGGCTGGTTTGACCTGCTCCCGGAGACCGCGTGGACGGACCACCGGGAGGCCGTCGCGGAGGCTGCGCTGCGCCGCGGCAACATCGAGGCGTACGGGCGTTGCCGGCCGGTCGACGACGAGGCGGCGCGCCAGCTCTTCGAGGCCGCATGGGCGCGGGCCGACACCGCGGCCTGCGCGCGTACCGCCGAGGGCCGGCCCCACCTGTCGACCCGGCTCCGCGAACGCTACGAGCTGAGCGTGGGACGCCTGCGGCACCAGATGCCGCACGTGGTCCGCGCCGAACTGGTCCTACCTGGCGACCCCGACGACCTGCGCGCCCCGACCACCGTGCTGCCGATGGCCCGCTCCGACGACGGATTCGAGGTGGCCCTGCCGGCCGGGACGACGTCCCCGCTGCACGTGCTGCTCACCCTCGCCTCAGGTCGCGCTACGTGGGACGTGGTCGGCCATGCCTGACGAGGTACGCGCGGTGCTGCTCGCCGGCGGCGAGGGACGCCGGATGGGCCGGCTGGGCCAGGGCCGGCTCAAGCCGCTGATTCCGTTCGGCGGGTCCTGCCGCCTGATCGACTTCAGCCTGGCCAACGCCGCCGCGTCCAGCCTGCCGCTGGTGGTGCTGCTGTCGCAGTACGAGGAGCGGCGGCTCATGGACGACCTGCGCCGCACCTGGTGGCGGCGGGACTTCCGGGTGCACTTCGGTCCGTGGGACGAGTGGTACCGCGACGGTGTTCCCGGCCCGCTGCCCGGCTCGGACGCTCCGCCGGAGCGGGGAACGGCGGACGCCCTGATCCGTAAGGCCCGCTACATCTTCGAGCCGGGCGTACGGGACGTCCTGGTCCAGCACTCCGACCACGTGTATCGCTTTGACTACCGGCCAATGATCGCCCAACACCGGGCCAGCGGGGCCTCCCTGACCCTGGCCTACCAGCGGATCGACCCCCGCTACGTCCACCTGTTCGGCATGGTCGAGCTCGATTCGGTGGGCCGGCTCACCCGGTTCGTGGAGAAGCCGTCCATTGTCACCAGCGACCTCGTCTTCTCTGCGTTCTGCCTCTTCGACGCGGCCGTGCTGCACCGGTACCTGGAGCAACTCGACGGCACCGACTGGCAGCACGACATCAGCCGGGACGTGATCCCGGCGATGCTCGCGGCGGGGGAGCGGATCGAGGGTTACCCGGTGCAGGGCTACTGGGCGGACATCGGCACCGTGGAGCGGTACCACAGCGCCCACCTGGGAATGGTCGACCCGAGCGTGGCGGCCCGCCCTGACCTGGACACCATGCCCCGCACCGTCGCTCCGGCCGTGTCGCGTGCACTCGTCAGGGACGGTTCCGGGGTGCGGCGCAGCGTCGTCCCGGTTGGCCTGGTCAACGCCGGGCTGGTCGAGGAGAGTGTCGTCTTCCCCGGGGCGAGAGTGGGGGCCGGGGCGCACGTCACCCGCTCCGTGCTGCTGCCAGGTGCGCAGGTGGCCGCCGGCGCCCGGCTGGACTCGGTCATCGTCTGCGAGGACGGCTTCGTGCAGGGCGTCCCCCCGCCCCCGGTCGTGACGGGAGCCGGCCGTTGAGCGGGCCGTCGGTCGTGGTGCTCGATGTCGGCGGGACGACATTGCGGTCGGCATGCTTCGACCGGGTCACGAGGACGCTGCGCGGGATCAGCCGGGTGCCGACGGAGGGGATCGGTAGGTACCCGTTGGCGCCGGTCACCGATCTGCACGAGCGGGTGGTCACCCAGATTGTCGAGGTTGCCGGGGCTCAGCTGCGGGCACACGGGGCGGGCGCGGTGTCGGTGGCGTTCGCCGGGCCGATGACCACGACCGGCGCGGCACTCGCTGCCCCGACCATCTTCGGCGCGGGTGGACCGCCGATGCCGGTGGGCGAGCTGGTCAGGGCCCGGCTGGGCGTGCCGGTCTCCGTGGTCAACGACCTCACTGCGGCGTCCTGGCGCTACCGCGACACCATCCCCGCGCCGTTCTGCCTCATCACGGTCAGCTCGGGCATCGGCAACAAGGTCGTCTGGGGTGACAGGGTGCTTGTGGACCCCGACGGCCACGGCGGCGAGCTGGGCCACTGGCGGGTCGATCCCGCGTCAGACGCCCCGATCTGCGACTGTGGGCAGCGCGGACATCTCGGCGCACTGGCCTCGGGACGGGCGATGCAGGCAGCCGCTCGCCGGGCGGCGGCTGCGGACCCCTGCGCCTTCGCCACCTCCGTCCTGGCCCGGGTCGGTCCTGCGGAGGCCATCGACAACACCGCGCTGGTAGCCGCGATCCGTGCAGGAGATGCGTTCGCCCTCGAGGTGCTCCGGTCCGGGCTGCGTCACCTGGCGACCGCGATCACCGGAGTGTTCACCGCGATCGGGGTCCGCCGGTACGTGCTGATCGGCGGGTTCGCCCAAGCCGTTGGGGAGCCCTTCGTCGACCTGCTGCGTGAGGCACTCGCGGCGGCCGGTTGCTTCGGTCTCGATCGGGCCGCGATCGACCGGATGGTCCTGCTCGGTGAGCCGGACGACGACCATGGCCTGATCGGGGCGGGTCGGTTGATGGACGTCCAGCTCTCCGGGAGCACCCCGCTGGCGCTGGCGGGTCACTGATAGCGAAGGAGGAGAAGATGCGTGTTCTCGTCGTTGGCAGCGGATTCGTCGGCCGTACGGTGGCCGGGGCCGTCGTGGCCGGCGGTAACCAGGCCGTGTTGGCCTCTCGGCACCGCCCGGCCGGGGTGGCGGCCTGGGTCGAACTCGACGTCACCGACGCTGACGCCTGCGCCGCCGTGATGCGCGACATCCGTCCGGACGGCGTGGTAGCCGTGCACGGTCCCTCTGACGTCACCTGGTGCGAGGAGCATCCGGACGAGGCACGACAGGCGCACCTGGGCAGCACGGAAAATCTGGTGCGGACGGCGCGAGACGCCCGGCTGGTACAGATCTCCACCGACAACGTCTTCGACGGCGGGGTGCCCGGCTACGATGAGACGGCCCGGCCCGCCGCGGCCAACGCCTACGGCCGGGCGAAGTTGGCCGCCGAGCGGGCGTCGTGGGAGCACGGCGACAGCACCGTACTGCGAGTGAGCCTGATCTACGGCCCCGAGTCGCCCGCCCCCGGGCGGCGGCCAAACTTCGTCGCCCACTGCGCCCAGGCGCTGCGCGCCGGCCGATCCGTGACGGTGCCGGACCGGCAGTGGACCACCCCGGTGCACGTGGACGACGTCGCCGCGGTCACCGTCGCCGCGCTCGGTGGCGCACCGCCGCTGCTGCATCTGGGCGGACCGCGCCGGATCAGCCGCGTCGACTGGGCGTACGCGATAGCAGACCGGGTCGGCGCGACGGGGTCAATGGTGAAGGTGGAGCCGAAGGAGTCCAGCCGGTACGCCTGCCGTCCGGTGAACTCGTGCCTGACCAGCGTGCTCCTACCCGATCTGCTCGACAGATGGGGGCTTACGGTGCGCGACGTCGATGCGGGGTTGGTCGCGTCGGTGGGGGCGGCGGCGTGAGCGGCCGGGTCACCGGCACCGGCTCCCGTGTCGTGTACCGCAACCGATGGATGATCGTTCGGGAGGACGAGGTGCGACATGCCAACGGCAGCACGGGTTTCTACGGCGTGGTGGACAAGCCCGACTACGCGTTGATCGTCCCACGCGACGGGGATCGGCTGCACTTGGTAGAGCAGTACCGGTACCCAGTGGGCGGGCGGTACTGGGAGTTCCCACAGGGGTCGTGGCCCGAGGGCACCAACGGGCGGGCGGCGGTCGAGTTGGCCCACCACGAACTGCGAGAGGAGACCGGACTGTCCGCAACGACGCTTGTATCCCTCGGACGGGTGCACGTGGCATACGGCTACTCGACACAGAGCTGTCACGTGTTCCTCGCCGAGGGGTTGCGCGCGGGCGAGCCGGCCCGGGAAACCACCGAGTCCGACATGCGGCAGGACTGGTTCGACCGGAACGACTGTCAGGACCTCATCGCCGCGGGCCGGATCACCGACTCGGCGACCCTGGCGGCGTTGGCACTACTGGACCTGCACGATCGTAGGGGTGAGGGGCGGTGAGCCACCTGGGCCGCGAAGCCGCGGACCGACCGCACGGGTGGGTGGCAGGTGACCCCGGGGCACCACCGTTCCGGGTGGTCGCCACTGACCTCGACGGCACCCTGCTGCGCCGGGACCTCACCATCTCGCCGCGCACCCAGGCCGTGCTAGGCCGAATACGGGCCGCTGGCGTCCTGCACCTGGTGGTCACCGGCCGCTCGGCGGTGGGCTGCCGCCGGCTGCTGGGCGGGGTGACGTACGACGGCGTTGCGGTCTGCGGCCAGGGCGCCGAGTTGTACGACTTCGCGACCGCCCGAGTCCTCGCCTCACGCCTGCACGACACGGAGGTTCTGGTATCGGCGCTGCGCCGGCTACGAGAGGTGACCGGCCCGCTCGAGTTCGGCGTGGTGTCAGGGAAGCCGGACGGGCAATTCCTGGCCACACCGGGATTCGCTGCCAAGCCGGGGCGGGACTGGACGGTCGTGACCAACGAGCGCAAGCTGTGGGAGAGGCCGGTGGCGAAGGTGCTGTTGCGGCACCCTGACCTCGACGACGACACGTTGACCGCGTTGGCCGAGCGGGAGTGCGCTCCGCAGGTCGCCGTGACGCACTCCGGCACCGCGCTGGTCGAGGTGTTGCCGGCGGGGGTGAGCAAGGCCAGCGGACTGGCTGCGGCAGCCGATCACATCGGGTTCACCCAGGCCGAGACGATCGCCTTCGGGGACATGCCGAACGACATTCCGCTGCTGACCTGGGCGGGCTGGGGGGTGGCAATGGGCAATGCGCACCCCCGACTGCGCACCTACGCCGACGAGATCACCGTCGATCACGAGCAGGACGGTGTTGCGGTGGTCCTGGAACGGTTGTTCTTATGATGCCGACAGTGGATATTGAGCAACGTCAACCACGCAGCGCGCATCGGCTGCTGCTACCACCACTGGCGGGCGTACATCGACGACGCGCGCGGGCGTAGCTCGTAGGCCGCCATGGACCTCGCCCGACAGCGCGTGGCTGATCGCCTGCCAGTCACCGCGCGCCCCGAGGTGTCGCGGAGACACCCGGACAGCCGCGCCGCTGACCTCGGCCTCCACCCGGCCGTTCCGGTGGAGAGCAACAACGCCGAGATTCTGATTCGGGACAGCTCCCGCGCGTTCACCTCGACGCCCGGTGTGCCAACGCCACGTACCATCCCGCAATCGAGTTTCAAGGAGCACCGGTGAGCCCTGAGATTGACGTGCTGGTCCTGGGAGGGGCCGGCGTCGACACGATCGTCTACGTACCGCAACTGCCCCTACCCTTCGCCGACAGCTACATGGTGCCGGCGATCGAGACGCGGGCCGGTCAGACCGGCGACTTCGTTGCCCTGGGCCTGCACGCGCTGGGTCTGCGCACCCACCACATCGACGTCGTCGGCGACGACCACGAGGGTGACCTGGTCCGCGCCCTGCACCATGACCGGGGAATCCCCCTGACCGATGTGCCGCTGCCGGCCGGTACCCGCCGCGCGGTGAACCTTGTCGGGCCGGACGGACGGCGGCTATCGCTCTACGACAGCAGCCGGTCGGGCGAGGGCGACCGACTGCCTGCTGAGACGGTGGCAATGCTCGCCGCGGCCAGCCGCCACGCCCACGTGTCCATCACGTACCCGTGCGCCTTCGCCATACCCGCGCTGCGCGAGGCCGGGCTGACCATCTCCACCGACCTGCACAACTGGGACGGTGCCGAGCCCTATCACGAGGCCTTCGCCTACAGCGCCGATCTGGTGTTCGTCTCCGCCGCCGCGCTGACGGACCCGGAGAAGACCATGCGGCGGATCATGGAGCGGGGCCGGGCCCGTCTGGTCGTGGCCACCGCCGGAGCGGAAGGTACCTACCTGCTCGCGGACGGCGAGATCACCCACATCCCGGCGGTCACCCCGCCGGCCCCGGTGCTCGACTCGAACGGCGCCGGCGACGCCTTCGCCGCAGCGTTTCTCTTCGGTTGGCTCGCCGCCGAGCCGCCGCAGCAGTGCGGTCGGTACGGCGCGATCGCTGGGGCTTACGCCTGCACGGTGCCGGCGACACGTGCCGACGCGATCGATCGCGCCGCACTGCTTGCCCGAGCCGCCGAGTTGGCGACCCCGCCGGTCGGCGCGGACCACCATCGGCAGCCCCGGTGACCCGCCCGCCCGACAGCGCCTTCGACGTCGTCGTCCTCGGCGGCGGGGTGGCTGGGTGTGTGCTGGCCGCACGGTTGAGCGAGAACGTCGACCGCAGCGTCTGCCTCGTGGAGGCCGGCGCTGACCATGGCGCTCGCCAGGAGGCCTGGCCCGCACCGCTGCGCAATGCCCGCGCCCTGCCCCGTGAGCACGTGTGGGAGCGGCAAGCGGCATCCTTCCGCATCCGCGCCCGGGTCCTTGGCGGCTCCTCGTGCATCAACGGCTGCTGGAACACGTGGGGTTCCGACGCCGACCACGCCGAGTGGGCACGGGCGGGCGGCCCGAGTTGGTCGGCGTCTGGTTTGGACCGGTTCCGCCGCCGGGCGATCGCGCAGATGCAGTTGGCCCCCGTGCCTCAGCAGGAATTGTCGCCGTGGAGCCGTGCCGCACTCGCCGGCGCTGCCGACCTGGGCTGGCAAGAGGTGGACATGGCCGTCCCGGGTGGCCCCGGCTACGGCATGCCGCTGCTAAACGCCGCCGAAGGCCTGCGCCGCAACGTCGCCTTCGGCTACCTCGATCAGACAGTCAGGTCTCGGCCGAACCTGACGATCCTCGCCGGGAGCACGGTAAATCGGTTGGTCGTCCGCGCCGGCCGGGTCTGCGGCGCGGAGGTCGAGGTGAACGGACAGGGCGTCACGCTGGTAGCCGGCGAGTACCTGCTCGCCTGCGGTACCTTCGGCTCGCCGGCGGTGCTCATGCGCAGTGGAATCGGACCCGCGATCCACCTGTCCGAGGTGGGAGTGCGCGTGGAGGTCGACCTGCCAGGTGTCGGCGCGAACCTCACCGACCAGCCGGGGGTGTTCGTTCCGCTGCCGCCCACCCCGGAGCTGAACGCGGGACTGGCGGCCAAGGACAGGCCCGGCGACCTGTATGTCAGCCGGGTGCTGGTCCGCGCTGCGAGCCCGCGCTGCCCGGACGGGGCATGGGACCTGCACCTACTGCCAACGGCCGGGCCACCACTGTTCGGCAAGCTTCCACCATGGCAGTACGAGGCCGGCATCTCGGCCTTCCTGATGAAGCCGGTCAGTCGCGGCCGGGTGAAACTGCGGTCCGCTGATCCCGCCGACGAGCCGGAGATCAATCCTGCGTTCCTGTCCGACGAGGACGGCCACGACCTCAGGGCCCTGCGCCACGGGCTGGATCTGGTCGCGGATCTGGCCGCCACGGCACCGCTGAGCGCACTAGCGGGGCCGGTGATCGGCCGGCCCGGCCGGGACCTCACCGACGGCATGCTCCGGACCCTGGCGGGCACCTACTGGCACCCGGTGGGTACCTGCGCGATGGGCGGCCAGGACGACGTGACAACGGTGGTGACCCCCGACGCCCGGGTGCGGGGAGTCTCGAACCTGCGCGTGGTGGACGCCTCCATCATGCCGACCGTGCCGGCTGCCAACACCCAGTTGCCAGTGCTGGCCATCGCCGAGATGCTGGCCGACGAGCTGAGGAGCTGAGACGGTGTCCGATCCGATCCACGGGGGACCTGAAATGAACACCGACGTGCGTAACTTCCGCCTGCTCTACGGATGCATGGGCCTGGGCGGTGACTGGGACGATTCCCCGTACGGCCCGCGCGAGATCGAGGAGGCCGAGGCCGCGGTGGTCGCCGCGTTGGACGCTGGCATCACCGCCTTCGACCATGCCGACATCTACCGGCGCGGTAAGTCCGAGGCGGTCTTCGGTGAGGTCCTGGCCCGCACGCCCGGCCTGCGCGAGCGCGTCGTGCTGCAGAGCAAGTGCGGCATCCGCCTACCCGACGGTGGCCACCCTGGTCACTATGATCTGCGCGGCCCGCACATCGTGCGTTCGGTGGAGAAGAGCCTCACCCGGCTACGCACCGACGTGCTTGACGTTCTGCTGCTGCATCGGCCCGACCCGCTGGTCGATCCCGACGAGATCGCCGAGGCCTTCGGGTCGCTGCACGAACAGGGCTTGGTACGCCAGTTCGGGGTGTCCAACATGAGCGCCGCACAGATAGCTCACCTGCAGTCTCGGCTCGACCAACCGCTCGTCGTGAACCAACTGGAAATGAGCCTGCACAAGCGGAACTGGGTCGAGGCGGAGGTGTTGGTCAACACCACCACCGCCACTGGGTTCCCCCTGGGTACGGTGCAGTATTGCGTCTCCGAGCGGATCCGAGTGCAGGCATGGGGTGCCCTGGCGCAGGGACGCTTCACCGGGCGAGCCGAAACCGAGGCCGAGGGGAAGGCCACCCGGATGCTGGTCGAGCTCGCCGAGGCAAAGCGGACCACGCCGGAGGCCGTCCTGCTGTGGTGGTTGCAGGGTCACCCGGCCCGGGTCGCTCCGGTCGTCGGCACTACCCGCCCGGAGCGCATCGGCGCCTGCGCCGACGCCGTCAGGCGGGAGCCCGAACTCACCCACGAGGAGTGGTACCGGCTGTGGGTTACCGCTCGGGGAGCCGCACTGCCGTAGTCGGCGATCCATCCGGTTGCGGATGATCTATCGAAGTCGAAAGTGTACGGGGTTGGAATCCGTCAGCTCCAACCAACAGCGCCGGTTGGAAGCGTTATAGGACGTCCCATGGCGTCGTAGGATTCGTGGCATGCATAGCACCCTGACGGAGCATGCTCGGTGCCTCTATGGCGACGAGTATCGACCCACTTCGTCGCGATGCAGCGCTGATCACGAGGAGTCCTACTTCATCGAGGAACTCACCTTCGCGGACGCGGAGTCGATCCTCGCCATGCTGCGCGAGCTGTGCCCACACCTGATTGACGGCCTCTTGCCGGTCTGGGTGCGGAATCTAGCGTATCGACTGGTTCTTCTGCAGCGACCCGATGAGCCGGCGCTGTTGCGAGAAGCCGCGCAGAACCTCTGGATGCACGGACCCGATTGGGACGACATCGCGGACCCGCGAGTTGTGTGATCGCTTTGGCTTCGTGGATGTAGACGTTGCGCGGCCGGGGCGCGTCACCTGTTGAGGCGGTGCGGTGGCCGTGGCGGCAGCGGTAGGCGGCGTGCTTGTTGACCCAGTGGGCGTCGAGGATCCGTCCGCATTCCTGGCAGCGGATCAGCCCGGTGAGCAGGTAGCGTCCGCTCGAGCCGTCGGCCGGTGCGGGCAGGGCGTTGGCCTGTTGGGCGGCGACGAAGTCGTGCTCGCTGACCAGCGGCGGATGCGCGATGCCCCGGGAAATCACCCACTGTTGCATCAGGTTCCAGCGGCGTGCCTCCGACTGGCCGAGGAGATCATCGGCGGCGTCGAGTGGGCCGCGGTTGAACCAATCCTGGCCATGCCGTAACCTATGAGCATGCGCACCCACAATGGTGCACAAATGATGCGTACAAGAGTTCGAATCCCCCCTCGGACACCAGATATTTGCTCCACGGTGCGTGCTGAGATCGACTGCAGCGCGCACCGTTTGCGTTCCAGGCTGGTAGTTCAGCCGGAGACCGAGTTGCCGGTAGACCTCGGCCTTATCGGCCGGGTCAGCGTCGCGGAGCACGGCGCGATGAGGCAGTAGAACGGCGTCCGCACATGTCGAGTTGAGTCCGGCGACCCGGCAACCACCGACACACTGAACGGGCGTCTGCGCCGGCTCCCGCTCACCGGAAACTGCCGACGCGCCGGGCCAGTCCCGCCAGGACCGCGTCCAGGGACAGCTCCGCGGCACTGGGCAGCAGCAGCAGGTCCGCGGCCGTGAAGTGGGCGCCGTCCGCATGCGGGTTCGGCACTGCCACGCACCGCAGCCCGGCCGCGTGCGCCGCCGCCATGCCGTGCGCGGTGTCCTCGAATGCGACCGCCTCCTCCGCCGGCATGGAAAGCGAGGGGAGGAGCGGGATTCCACTGGAGAGGGCGTGAATTTCCAGGCACCCAGCTCGCAGGGAGCAGCTGCCGTGGGAGGAGCGATTGTAACATTAGGTGCTATCATCCTATGTGTTGTTGCCTGCTTCTTTAATCCCGCTTTATCTTGAGTGTTCGGACTGGCGAAAGGTGGGTCGGCGTGCCAGGGCAGCAGGGTGATTGGACATGCAAGTATTACTCGCTTGGTCTACCCGCGGGTGAGGGTCAAGGTGATGTCCCGAACCTTCTAAGGCATCTAGCGAATTCTTTAGAAGGCTTGCATGAAGGTGTCGGAGTGGAGATCCTTGGCATTACCTACAGTGACGACGAAGTGAATGATTACGGAACTTGGCCGAACATGACGGTCTATTACACCCCCAAATAAACAGGCTAAGGGATGTCTCGTAACCCTGGCGTCTATCCGTTAAGGATGGTCGGGCAGGATGCCGGGGGTGCAGGTGATCACGGCAGCTCGCTCGGAGTGGATCTTTCCGTTCACTGGGTTGCAGCCCGCGCAGTTCCGCAGGCTGGTCCGGCTGGTCGCCGAGCGTGGCGGTGACGGCGTCGCCGACGGCCGGCCGGGCCGGCAGTGGGCTCTCGACCTGCCGGATCGGGTGCTGCTGGTCGCCGCGTACTGGCGCACGAACCTGACGATGCGCCAGATCGGCCCGCTCTTCGGGGTGTCGCATTCCGCGGCGCACCGGGTCTTCGACACCCTTGCGCCGCTACTGGCCCTAGCGCCGGTGCGCAAACGGCCGGTCGAGCAGATCGCGATCGTCGACGGGACGCTGGTCCTGACCCGCGATCACCGGCTGGCCGCCCGGAGCAAAAACTACCGGTACTCGACGAACTTGCAGGTCGCCATCGGCGCCTCCACCCGCTTGGTGATCGCCGTCGGCGACCCGCAGCCCGGCAACCGCATCGACACGATCGTCTACCGCACCTCGGGTATCGCTGAGAAGTTGGACGGGCGGCCGGTGATGGCCGACGGCGGCTACCGCGGCAACCCGGAGGTGCTCATGCCGTATCGCAAGCCCGTCGACGGCAGCACCCTGCCCGCCTGGAATGAAGCCCTCAACGTCGAACACCGGACCGTCCGCCCGGGGGTTGAACATGCACTGGCCAGGATGAAGTGCTTCAAGATCCTGCGCGACTACCGCCGCGCCGCCCACACATTGACCGACGCCGCCTCCGGCATCGCCAACCTCCACAACATCATCCTCGCCGGCTGACCGCTGGTCCGCTACCGGGCAACGCCTTCACCCAGTTACGAGACATCCCTTAGCATCGCCCGATGGACGATCTAGACCTCCGACTGCGAAGGCTTGGTGCGGCGGATACGAGGCGACAACTCGTCGACGCTCTGTGGAACCTGCGTGATTCGGCCTACGACAGTCCTCAGCTATGGACTGCCCTGACACCGGAGACGCTCTTTCAAGCCCTAGCAGAAGAGTTGGAGCAGGTGCCGGATGACAGCGGCCAGCCCTCGGTTCACGTCTTGGCATCTGCTCTTGAGAAAGTACTCGGCCCTCGGCTACCCGCCTAGGCTCGGCTGCTGTGAGCGACAACGACGCCTGGGCTGTCGAGACGGTGCGTGCATCTGACCGCTGACAAGGCCCGTGAGTCTGCTCCCCGATCGACCGATGCGGCTGCGGGAGCCAGCGCTGGTGCCAGCCAAAGTACTGGGCCGCCGGCTCACGATCGCTTCGCATCCCGCTGCGAGCCCGGTTCAGGGGGAGCAGCAGGGTGCCCTGAACGGCCTTGAACTGCGTCCAACGGCATCGAACGGCGCTCAACTGCACCCACCCCTGCCTGCGGCTCCACGTTGCCGCAGGTCAGAGTCGGTGCGGCGTCCTGTTTCCCGCGGAGTGCTCTGCGGTTCTGCATAGCGGTCGACAAGGTTCTATGTTGCCTGGCAGGGGAGTGCGCGCAGGTCAAGGCGGTAAGGAGCTGTTGGTGGGCTGGCCTTGCAGCTGGGAGCAGATTGGGTGCAGGTTGGCGAAGAGGTCACCGCGACCGAAGTGCTCACCGACGCCGGACAGAGACGAGGGGCTTTGACCTGCGGTGAGGGAGATCGAGCGGTGCGGTGTGACCTCCCAGTGAGTGGCGAAGTGGTCAGGTGGCGCTGCTCACAGGACGGCTGGTGCCGGCCGGCGTCTCGGGTCGCCTAACGCTGTGCCTGTAGGTGCGCTGTGGATCGATGCAGAGCGTTGCGGGTGACCTCGGTGGAGTCCGCCGCGGTTCCGTCATCTGAGACCCCGATCCCACGGACAATGTCCTGACCAGGAGCTCCTGATTGATGACCTCTTCGGCGATCCCGAAGACCTCGGCCATGGTGTTCCCTGTTGGCGGTCGACCAGCATCCGCACAGTGATGTGGTACGCCGCCTGGTAACGACGTCCACCTTCGAACTTCGCTCACATGGCGGAGACCGCAGCCTCGATTTTCTTCGCCGCCGTGGGCTTCACCTTCCCGGACACCCGCACCAACACCCGGCGACTGTCCGCCCGGTAGTGGTATTCCGTTCCCAAGATGGGGGCGGACTTCAACGCCGTCTGGATGTACTCCGACCTGCGATCCGCGTCCGCTGCCGCCGCGAAGACCTCGACCACGAGTCCCCGGTCGATGCCGAACTTGTCGGCTTCCGGGTCGCCACCGGACAGGTCAGCGGACGCCCTGGACAGATACCCGTTGGGCCGCCCGAGCAGGTCGTTGGGGTCGGTGTC
The DNA here is from genome assembly GCF_018070245.1 of Micromonospora sp. M61. Taxonomy (NCBI): domain Bacteria; kingdom Bacillati; phylum Actinomycetota; class Actinomycetes; order Micromonosporales; family Micromonosporaceae; genus Micromonospora; species Micromonospora sp. M61. The sequence goes on from NZ_JAGPYA010000008.1 coordinate 151,622, forward strand.
CTCGTCCTGGACAGCCCCCTTTGTCAGGCCGAGTTTCGCAGCGGTCAGGTTGGCCAGCACCTGCTCGGCGGTGAGCGGCTCCGCAGCGGCCGGCACCGGGGTCGCCGCAGGTGTGGTTGGGACGGCCTGCGGCGTGTTGCTCGCGGTGTCGGGGGTGTTGGCGCCGCAGCCGGCGATAAGGGCGAGCGCGACGACGAGGGCGACGGTTCCGTGTTGAAGGCGCATCGGACGATCCTCGGGCAACACAGGGGTTGGGGCGGTCCTGCACTCCGCAGGGCGGCTGTCCGGTTGATGACAACCCTGACAAGAGTCCACCCGACCGAGTTCAACATGGCACCTGCTTCACCCCAACTTCACACTGCTCGGGAGGCGAACTGATGACCGACCGCACCCGCCGTTTTGCCCATACCGATGGCGGAGCTTGAACCGTTCGGTGCCGGTGGTCGTCACCGAGATGGCACGCTAGGTAGTGGTGGCCTATGCTCGCGGCATGATGCGTTCGATCAGTTAAATTGCCGGCGTGGAGATGCAGATCCAGGTGTTGGAAGGTGCGCTCGTTGAGACGCCGACGGCCGACGTCACGGGCACGGGCCGGCGGGCGTTCGGCGAGTTCGTGGGGCCGGGTGGTGAGCTGGCGTCATACGCGTTCGGCTGGACCAGCGGCTCGGACCCACACGTCGGCCGTCTGTCCGTCGGGATTGGTGCCGGCAATCCTGGGGGTGGCACCTTCCACGCCGTCATCTTCGCGAACGACGATGGTCACGCGTTCTCCCTCGTCGACGAGCCGTTCGAGCGGGTCCCGCAGGGCGGTCCGGACCTGACCGCGGAGCAGTCGCGTGCCCATGAGGACCTGCCGTTCGTTTGGTGGGTCACCGACCAAATCATGCAGCGCGACCGGCGAGCCTGGTGGATGCGGCACTGGTTGCTGGGCACCGTCTGTATCCAGACCCCTGAGGTGTTCGAACGCCGTGAGCCTGTTCTGTTCGTCAGTCACGACGCGGACGACGGAGTCTGGCAATTGATCGGGGCCGCCGATGCGCGCGACAGCAACGGCAAAGTCGGGCACCTGCACCATGCCGTCGACGAGGACCCCAGCCTGATCGACGTTCTTGACCTACCACCAGGGCGTAGTGCGGTACGCGCCGGCGTTGGAAAATCCTGGACTGGGGACGTCTAACCGCGATCCGGCATCGCTTACCGACTTTTGGTCAGCCTCTGGACCGATGGACCCGTATCCGCATCTGGCCCCTGACAAGGCGCGTTGATCGTGAGCTGGCGCCAGGTGATGACCCGGGCGCGGTGGTGGCGGTCGTCGGCCGTGCGAGATAGTCGCTCACCTCGAGCTCTCGCCCGATATGCGACCGGGCGGTGGCGTGCCGCGCGCAGGGACCTGAGCGAGAATGGGCCAGTTCGAACTCTGCGCAACCCTGGAAGGACCCTCCCTTGGCCGGTGGACTCGTAGCCCTGCTGGATGACGTGGCGGTGCTGGCCCGTGCCGCTGCCGCGTCGATCGATGACATCGGGGCGGCCGCCGCGAAGGCCGGCGCCAAGGCCGCGGGCGTCGTCGTCGACGATGCTGCCGTCACGCCGCAGTACGTGCGGAGCCTGGCGGCCGAGCGCGAGTTGCCGATTATCAAGCGAATTGCCGTGGGGTCACTGCGCAACAAGTTCTTCATCATCCTGCCGGCGGTGCTGCTGCTCAGTCAGTTCGTGCCTTGGCTGCTCACTCCGATCCTCATGCTCGGCGGCGCCTACCTCTGTTATGAAGGCGCGGAGAAGGTGTGGGCCAAGATCGCCCATCACGGTGCCTCCGGCGCGGGCGAGGAGAAGGTGCAGGACGAGACGACACTGGTGTCCGGGGCGGTACGAACCGACCTGATCCTCTCGGCGGAGATCATGGTCATCAGCCTTAACGAGGTGATCGATGAGGCGTTCTGGTCCCGCCTGGCGATCCTGGCTGTCGTCGCCGTCGTCATAACCGTCCTGGTGTACGGCGTGGTGGCCCTGATCGTAAAGATGGACGACGCCGGGCTGCGCCTGTCGCAACGTTCCGGCGCCGTCGCGACGTTCGGCCGCGGTCTGGTGAGGGCGATGCCGGTTGTCCTCACCGTGCTGACGGTAGTCGGCACCGCGGCGATGCTGTGGGTGGGCGGGCACATCCTGCTGCTAGGCACGCACGAGCTGAACCTGCACTTCCTGTACGAGGCCGTGCACCACGTGGAGGTCACCGCCCACGACGCCACGGGTGTTCTCGGCGGGCTCGTCGGCTGGCTCGTCAACACGGTGGCCAGCGCGATCCTCGGGCTGATCGTCGGAGCGCTGGTCGTGCTTTTCATGACTCTCACGCTCCACCGCCGCAAATCCAAGGCTGCGGCCGCGACTGCGGCGGCCACGACTCGTACTGACGGCACCATCCCCGCACCGCCGAGCCGTGCAGCTCGGCGTCGCGACGCTCCTGCGGACCGAGCGCCGCGCGCTTGACCACAACATCATCGCAACTCGACCACGGGGTCATGCGTTCTGGTGCTGAACCGCGCTCGGTACTCCAGCCGCACCTGGTGGAGTCGGAGTCTTCGCTGGTAGTGGGCCGTTTTGGTGCGGTACTGGTGTCGTCGCCATCGGACCATCGATGGCCTCCACAACATCATCCTCGCCGGCTGACCACCGGTTCGTCGCCGGGCAACGCCTTCACCCAGTTACGAGACATCCCTTAGGACGCCGATCCCACGGGCAGCCCTGAACAGGGACTTTCGGTTGGTGACCTCTTCGGCTCCGCCAAAGAGGTCACCAGCACAGCTAGACTTGCGCGAGCTTCAGAGTTGCGCTGAGCGTCATCGGCGGTGGGGCAATGGGTCGTGTTGCCCCTCGGACACTAGATATTTGCTTCACGGTGCGTGCTGAGATCGACTGCAGCGCGCACCGTTTGCGTTTTCGGGCAGGTGGGTCAGCCGGAGACCGAGTTGCCGGTAGACGTCGGCCGGGTCGACGTCGCGGAGCACGGCGGTGATGTCGCCGAACGCGTCCACCAGGGCCGTGATCTCTGCTCGGCTCATCCGGCGCGGGGTGGTGTCCGCGTTCGCGTGCAGATTTGCTTCCGCGCGGGCGCGTTCGGCCTGTGTCTGGGCGATCCAGCCGGTGACCACCGCGGGGTGGGCACCAGCGTCGAGGGCGGCGCGGTAGCGCTCCAGCTTGGCGTCGCACTCGGTAATGATCGTCTGGGCTGCTCTGCTCGTTGCGGGCGGATGATCCAGGGGCTGGGCGTCGGCCATCGCGGTGATCGTTTGCTGGATGCGGTGGGGCGCGAAGGCGGAGGCCAGCCAGGTGTCGAGCGGGTCGGTGAGAGCGTCCTCCCGCAGGTACACGTTGCGGGGGTGGGGGACCTGGTTGGCGAGGGCGTACTCCTGGGGGAAGCGGCAGCGGTAGTAGGCGTCGCCGTGGTTGTACTGGCCCTGCATGCGTCGGTCGCAGGCGGCGCAGTAGATCATTCCCCGGAAGACGTACGGGTTGCGGGTGCGCTGCCGGACGTGTTGTCCGCCGGTTCCCCGTCCGCGTCGTTGCAGTATCGCTTGGGCCTGCTCGAAGGTCTCGTCGTCGATGAGTGGCTCATGGGTGATGTCCTTGGAGACCACCCATTTGTCGCGGGGGTTCCAGCGCATGACGCCGGTGTGGCCCATTGCCACGTCGTCAACGTCGAGCAGCACTTCGTCAGTGCGTTGCTTGTTCCAGACCCGGCGGCGGGTCTGCTGCACCGATAGGTGACAGTATTAAGCGCAACGGGCGCAGATCAAGGCCCGCCAGGTGTACCCCATCGATCGCCCGCTGCGTCTCTGGCGGAAGCGACTCCCAGGTGGCCTTGGCGGCACAGAGGTAGCAGCGCTCGTCGGCAGGTTCTGGGAGATAGGTCGTATAGCGCTGGCGGCAGCCCGAGCAACGGTAGTCGATCATGGTGCAATTGTCGTCCGACGGCTGCTGCCGCTAGCTCGATTCAGGACGTTCAAATGCCACCGGTCCGTCAGCACCCCGGCGCGCCTGATATGTGAGCCCGGCGGATCCCCCAACGTGCGGTAGCCGCAACAGACACACGGGTACGGGACGTCCATGCGATCAGTGTGCCCGACACCCGTGCCCCACCATTGGCAGCCGCAGCCCTTCAGTCTGCAGAGCGACCACAGAGACGCTGCGGGCGCCGACCGGGTCGGTCTTGCGGCCCTGGCCGGTGGCGAACACCGGGCCCGGGCGGACAGCCTCGCGGGAACGTCCACGACGGTCTCGCCAGCGGATCGCTGACTGCGGGCTGCCGGGTCAGCGAGCGGTGGGATTGGTCAGTCGGTCCAGTTCGGTGGCGGCAAGTCGACGCAGGGTCTGGTTAGGGTCGCGGGTATACCGGTGGAGGATGTCCGGGGCAGCGTCGGGCGCGAGGTGTCGTGCCACGACCGCGACGCGCTGACGGACCATTGGATCCGGGTCGTCCGCCAATTCGACCAGGAGTCGCCCCCGGTGGGATGGCCTGCCATCGGCGCTGGCGAGTCCGCTGAGGGTGGCCGCTCGTACTGCGGCCTCGCCGTCTCGTGCCAGCATCGTGAGTTGCGGTGCCACGCGGGGATCCGAGTCGGCCGCCGTCGCGAGCGCTTTGGCGGCTTGGACTCGCAGTTGTGGGTCTTGGTCGGCAGCCAGCACCAGTAGCGTATCGACCGCCGCCGGCCCGCCGACCGAGCCGAGGGCTTCTGCAGCGTTCTCGCGGACGGGCCGATCGGGGTCCTGGAGGAGCCGTTGCAGGGCCGGGGTCGCCTCGTGACTGCCGAGTCGCCCGAGTGCGTAGGCGACCATGGACCGTACTCGCGGTGTCGGGTCGGCGGCGAGGGCAACGAGCGGTGCGACCGCGTCAACCCGGCCGGTGTAGCCAAGCCTGCTCGCGGCCGACACCCGGACCTGCTCGTTCAGGTCACGCAACGCCAGAACGAGCGCGCCGAATGCCCAGTCGTCGCCGGCTGGGTCAGGGATCGAGCCCACCGCCATGGACCTGATCTCCGGGTCGGCGTCGGTCACGGCCGCAGCGAGCAGCTCGACATCCTGTGCTTCGACCACGAACCCGAGCGCCCACAGCCCAACACGGCGCAGCTCCGGCGTATCACCCGTGGCGGCATCACGCACCACACGCCGGCTGGTCGCCCGGTCTGCGTGCAGCAGCTCGATGATCTCGGCCTGGAGACTGTCTTGGTCGTCCCCGAGATCGCGCGCCGAAGCGCGCAGCAGTACCGGCAACGCCGCCACGCCCTCGATGCCAGCCAAGACACCGGCAATCAGATCTCGGCCGTAGAAGTTTCCCTCGTCGAGGAACCGGTCCAGCACCTCCCGCAGCCGGGGTACCAAGGTGGTGTCCCCGGATGTGGCCAGGGCCGTGACGGTCGGCGCGATGTCGTCGTAATCGTCCTCAAGCTCCATGGCGTGCCGGACCACAGCCTCCAACGCCCCATGGCTGTCGATCATCCGGTCACCATGCCATACCACCGCCCGGCGGTGGTACAGCGCACTGGCCCGAGCAACGAGAGTTGCCAGAAAGGGGATGTCTCCAGGTCGTGCGTCTGAGTGGCAATCTCAGACAATGGCAAGGAGTACCGCTTGGTTCTGGGCGGCGGCTGAGCGGTAGAAGCGGCAGAGGTCGACACCGGACAGAGACCAGGGACTTTGACCTGCAGTGATGAAGATCGAGCGGTGCGGCGTGACCTCCCAGCAAATACCGAAGTGGTCAGAGCTCGCTGCTCCCAGCATTGCTCGTGTCCCCGGTCACGGGTCGCTGATAGTCACAGTGGCAGGTCCGCTTTACATCGATGTCCGGTCGCGCACTCCCGCCGTGGCGGCGTCACCACCAGCAACTGCAGCAGCACCACCTCCGCCAGGAACGACACACTGCCGAGAACCTGCATTGCGATGGGGATGCCGAGGTTCGCCGAGTTTACGTACCCGGCGGCCATGCCCCAGATCGGCCGTTCGCCGGGCTTGCGACCGAACAGCCAGCTCGCGCCGGCCCAGCCGAACCCGACGACCGCGGCCGTGCTCACCCCAAAGGCGAGCAGGGGGCGGCCGGCGAACCCGGAGAGCGGCATGTGGGACAGGGCTAGGAACAGGGCGGACGGCATCGCGAGTTGGAACACGAATCGGCCGAGCACCGCCGTCGCCGCCTCGCCCAGCAGGCCCCAACGACGGGCCGCTCCTGGATTACCGCAGCGCGCTGAAGAAGGCGCGCAGGTCGGCAGCGAGCAGGTCGGGCTCCTCCTGGGCGAAGAAGTGGCCGCCGACCCTGGGCTCGTGCCAGTGGGTGAGGTTGGCGTAGGTGCGTTCGGCGAATGACCGGGGCAGGCCGGCGTCCTCCACGCTGACCGTGATACCGGCGGGTACGGCGACCATTGGCAGATGTGGGGCCAGGCGGTCGTCACGGTAGGGCCGGAAGGACGTGCCGATGCAGTTGGTGACCCAGTACAGCATCACGGTGGTCAGCAGTTCGTCGAAGCCGAACCGGCGGGAGATGTCACCGCCACAGTCGCTCCAGCGCTGGTACTTCTCGATGATCCAGGCGGCCAGTCCGGACGGCGAGTCGCTCAGCGCGGCCGCAAGGGTGTCGGGCCGTGTTTCCTGGAGGATTCCGTAGCCCCAGTCATCTTGGGCCTTCGCGTCGAGCATGGCGATGAACGCCTCCTCGGCTGGGCTGAGGTCGCCCCTGCGGTCCGCTGGCGGGAACTTGATGTGCTGCGAGAAGACCCCGATGACCCGATCTGGGTGGCGGGCGCCGAGCCACGTCGACACGCCGGACCCGATATCGCCACCGTAGGCGCCGAAGCGGTCGTAGCCCAAACGGGTCATCAGCTCAGCCCACACGTCCGCTACAGCCGCCTCGGTCGTCGGGCCCTCGGCGAGTGGACCGGAGAAGACGAAACCGGGCAGGCTCGGTATGACGAGGTCGAAGTCTGCGAGCCGGGACACCAGGGGCAGCATCTCCGTGTACGTGCTGGGCCAGCCATGGGTCAGGATCAGCGCCGTGGCGTCGGGCGATGCCGAGCGAACATGAACGAAGTGGACCGGCGTGCCTCGGACCGTGGTGACGAACTGAGGGTACCGATTGAGGGCACGCTCGACCGCACGCCAGTCGAATCCATCGAGCCAGTACCGCACCAGACCTGCCAGGTACCCAGGGTCGGTGCCGGCGGCCCACGGCTCTCCTGGGGCGGCTGGCGCGAGCCTTGTCCGCGAAAGCCGAGCTCGCAGGTCGTCCAGGACGGCTTCGGGCACATCGATGTGGAAGGGCGTCACCCGATCATGATTCCATCGCAAGGAGTCACTTGGCAGCCGCCCGAATGGGCAGGCTGGTGGCCTTTCTGCTTGTGTACAGCAACGGAGTCAGTGATCGAGTGAATCGCCGAGGCGTGCGGACGCTCGGGGGACCGTCACGGCTGGAGTGGGTCAGCCTTCCGGGTGCCCGTCGTAGACGCAGAATGGCGTCCACACATGTCGAGTTGAGTCCGGCGACCCGGCAACCACCGACACACTGAACGGGCGTCTGCGCCGGCTCCCGCTCACCAGAAACTGCCGACGCGCCGGGCCAGTCCCGCCAAGACCGCGTCCAGGGACAGCTCCGCGGCACTGGGCAGCAGCAGGTCCGCGGCCGTGAAGTGGGCGCCGTCCGCATGCGGGTTCGGCACTGCCACGCACCGTAGCCCGGCCGCGTGCGCCGCCGCCATGCCGTGCGCGGTGTCCTCGAATGCGACCGCCTCCTCCGCCGGCAGCCCGAGCCGGTCCAGGGCCAGCAGATACACGGCCGGATCCGGCTTGTGCGCGGCCACCTCCTCGCCGGTCGCCAGCACCTCGAACCGCGCTCGCAGCCCGGCCCGATCGAGCATCGTCCTCACGTGGGTGACCGGTGAACTGCTCGCCACCGCGAGCCGCAGCCCCAGCTCCGCAGCCCGGTCCAGCCAGCCGACGATGCCCGGTGCCGGCTCCAGCGCCGCGTTCAGTTCCGCCCGATACGCCATCCGCAGCGCGTGACTGGACCCGCGGTCGTAGGCCGGTCCGACCGTTGCGGCGAGCGCGGCGTAACGCGGCTCGTTCGCGTCGCCGCCATGGTCGGCGAAGAAGCCGGCCGGATCGAGTTCCAGGCCATGCCGCCGCCACTCCCAACGCCAGCTCTCCAGCAGCGTCGTCTCCGTGTCCATCAGCAGGCCGTCGAAGTCGAAGATGAGCGCCTTGACCGTCATCGCTGCAGTATCCCAATCCAGCCTCCGCGGCCAGCGCCTGCCGCAGTCAGGCAACGCGGTGAGCTCCAGTCAAAGCACATCACCGGCCCGGAGCACCGCATCCTCTGTGGCGACCTCTTCGGCACACCCGAAGGCATCGACCTTCGAACGTTCAGGTCATCACCCCCCGGGAGGCACGCTCGCTCAGCCGAGAACGGTGCACCTGATCATGGCGATGGGATGCTGCGGTCCACCGTGCGCCCGACCTTTTAATCCTGGCCTCAGGTTAATCGGGGACACTGAGCGGCAAAAGCATCGATTGGAAGGGGGCGCGTCGGCGTGCGGATCATGATCGCGGATGACGACGCGGCCATCCGTGAGTCGCTGGAGCGGGTTCTCCAGGTCGAGGGTTACGACACCAGCACCGTCGCCAACGGTCTCGCCGTGCTCGACGGGGTCGGTGGGGCCGGCGGTGACACGCTGGATCTGCTGATCCTCGACGTGATGATGCCCCGCCTCGGCGGGTTGGAGACCTGCCGGCGGTTGCGGGCGGCGGGTCGGGATCTGCCGGTGCTGATGCTGACCGCTCGTGACCAGGTCTCGGACCGGGTCGCAGGGCTGGACGCGGGCGCCGACGACTACCTGCCCAAGCCGTTCGCCACCGAGGAGTTGCTGGCCCGGGTGCGGGCCTTGCTGCGCCGGCGCACGCCGGGCGACGGGGAGTCGCAGGTCCTGTCGTTCGCCGACGTCCGGCTCGATCCCGACAGGTTCGAGGCGTGGCGAGGCGGGCGGCCGCTGCGCCTGACCCGGACCGAGTTCTCCCTCCTGGAGGTCCTCGTGCGTAACGCGACCCGGGTGTTGACCCGCGACGCGCTGTTCGAGGCGATCTGGGGCTTGGACATGAGCGCCACCGCCAACAACCTCCAGGTGTACGTGAGCTACCTGCGCCGCAAGATGGAGGCCGAGGGTGAGCCGCGATTGATCTACACGCTGCGCGGCCTGGGATACACGTTGCGGGAGAGTCCTCCGTGAGCAGGCCCGCCGGCCGGATACCGCGCCGGCTGACCCGATGGTGGCGCCGGCGGTCACTGCGGACCAGGCTGACGGTGATCGCGGCGACGGCCATCGCGGTCAGCGTGTTCATGGCCTTCCAGGTGGCCAGCGAGCTGCTGGACTGGGAGCTGCGCGACACCGCCGAGGATCAGTTGCGCGCCGACTCCCGCGTCCTGGCGACGGACGCGGAGCGCGCCGGTCTGGCGCAGGTCCAGCTACCGCCGTATCCCGGATCCGTTCGACTGATGCGGGTCATCCTGCCCGACGGATCGACCCGGACGCCGGCCGGCCAACCCGCGCTGCCCCCGGTCAGCGAGCACGCCGGGCGCGTGGCGCAGGGCGCGTCGGCCGACCTGATGGAGTCGAACGACATCGACGAGGACGGCTACCTCATCTACACGCTGCGGGCGGGCGAGGGCGCGGTCCAGGTGGCCCGCGTCGCCAACGACAGCCCGATCAACCGGTTCGGGTTCGGCATGCTGCTGATCGGGCTGCTCTGCGTGGTCGGCGGCGCCCTTGTCGGGCGGACCGTGGCGCGGACCGGGCTGGCACCGATCGACCGGCTGACCGCCGCCGCGGTACGCGTCGCGCACACCCAGGATCTCGACGCCGACATCCCGGATGAAGGCGGCGGGGAGATCCGGCGGCTGATCCAGTCGATCAACGACATGCTCGCCGCGCTCCGGGACTCCCGGCGGGCCCAGCGGCTGCTCGCCGAAGACGCCGCCCACGAGCTCAAGACCCCGCTCACCAGCCTGCGCCTCAACGCCGAACTGCTGATCCGGCTCGATCGGCGCGGCACCCTGGACAGCGCGCTGCCGGCGGAGAGCCGGACCCGGCTGCTCAACGACCTCGGCGCACAGGTAGCCGAGTTGAGCACCCTCGCCGCCGAACTGACCGACCTGGCGCGCGGTGACGTCACCGACGAGAGCACCGACCTGCTCGACCTCGCCGACGTGGTGGTGGCCGCCGCGACCCGGGCGCGTTCCCGCGTGCCCGACATCGAGGTCGCGCTCGACGTCACCTCCGTGTGGGTGAGCGGGCGACCCGCTGCGCTCCAACGGGCGGTGCTCAACCTCATCGACAACGCCGGCAAGTGGTCCCCCGCGGACCAGCCGGTCCAGGTCCGGCTCCGTGCCGAAGGCGCGTCGGCGGTGCTCGAGGTCGATGACGCCGGGCCGGGCATCGACGCCGTCGACGTACCGCGGGTGTTCGACCGGTTCTACCGTGCCGACAGCGCCCGGGCGTTGCCAGGATCCGGTCTGGGGCTGTCGATCGTTCAGCGGGTCGTCGACGCCCACGGCGGCCGGGCCACCGTCGCCCGCTCCGCACGCGGTGGCGCGCTGCTTCGGGTCGACCTTCCGGCCGCGGCCCCGCCCGGTCGAATCACGCGGCCCACCGCCGGATCATGAAAAAGATCCGGGACGGGCCTGAGGCTCCGTCCCGGATCTCGCCCGTGCCGCCGCGCTCACCGTTTCAGCGCGGGCTCCTCGTCGTCGGCGAGCGGCTGTTGCCCGTCCGGCGGCTCCACCGGTCGGGACAGCCGGCTCGGCCACCACATCCGCCGGCCGATCAGCAGGGTGAGGGCGGGCACCAGGACCGATCGCACCAGCAGGGCGTCGAGCAGCACGCCGAAGGCGACCAGGAACCCGACCTCGATCAGCATCACCAGCGGAAGTGAGACGAGGACCGCGAACGTGGCCGCCAGGACCAGGCCTGCCGAGGTGATGACGCCACCGGTGGCGGAGAGGGCTTTGAGCATGCCCTCTCTGGTACCGAGACGCACGGCCTCCTCCCGGGCACGGCTGGCCAGAAAGATGTTGTAGTCGACGCCGAGCGCCACCAGGAACAGGAATGCCAGCAGCGGCACCGAATAGTCGATGCCCTTGAACCCGAGGATCGTGTCGAAGACGAACACGCTGCCGCCGAAGGCTGCGGCGAATGAGACGACCACGGTGGCCATCAGGACCAACGGGGCCACGACCGCGCGCAGCAGCAGCCCGAGCACGATCAGGACGACGGCGAGCACCAGCGGGATCACCAGCTTCTCGTCGCGGCTGGTGGTCACCTCGGTGTCGAGGTTCTCCGCACTCGGCCCGCCGACGATCGCCTCCGCCCCGCTCACCGCGTGCACGGCGGTGCGCACCCGCTTGATCGTGTCGTACTCCGCGACGGTGTCCGGCGCGTCCGTCGGGAACACGGAGATGTCGGCCCAGCCACCCTTGGTCTGACCTGGGATGGCCATGGCCACACCTCGGGTGCCCTTGACGATGTCGAGCACCCGCTCCTGGTACGCCGGCCGCGTGAAGATCGTCATCGGCTGGCCGCCGAGCTCCGGGAAGTGCTGGCGGAGAACGGTGAAGCCGGTCACCGACTCCGGCGCGGACAGGAACTGGTCCTGCTCCCGCAGGGCGCCGGTATTGCCCGCCAGCCCGAGGGCGAGCACGCCGAGGACTCCGAGCGAGCCGAGCGTCGCCACCCACCGGCGGCGGCTGATGGCGGTGCCAAGCCGTCCCCACAGCCCCTGCTTCTGCTCCACGGTCGTGCTGAACCGCGGGATGGCCGGCCAGAAGATCCGCCTGCCGAGCACCACGAGCACCGCCGGGAACAGCGTCAGCATGGCCACCAGCGCGCACAGAATGCCGGCCGCACCGATCGGGCCCAACCCGCTGGTGCTGTTCAAGTCCGCGACGAGCAGGCAGAGCAGGCCGGCGACCACGGTGGCCGCGGACGCGACGATCGCCGGCGCCGCGCCGCGCAACGCGTGGACCATCGCAACCCGGACGTTCTCGTGGTGGTGCAGTGCCTCCCGATATCGAGCGATGAGCAACAGCGCGTAGTCCGTGCCGACGCCGAATACCAGGATCGTCAGCAGCGCCGAGTTCTGGTCGTTGACCACGATGCCGAAGCCTTTGACGAGCAGGTAGACGGTCGCCATCGCGGTCAGTGCGGCCGCGCTTACGACCACCAGCGGGATGAACCACAACACCGGGCTGCGGTAGGTGAGGATGAGTAGGAGCGTTACGACGACGACGGTGGTGAGGAAGACCTGCAGGTCGATGCCGTCGAAGACGGCGTCCATGTCGCCGTCGACCGCGGCCGGGCCGGTCACGTCGAGTTCCAGGCCGGCGGGGCGGTCCTTCGCGGCGTCACGCAACGGCCCGACGATGGCCTCCGGTGCGCCGTAGGTCGTGCTCACGTCGAGGGTGAACATCATCGCCTTGCCGTTGGTGGAGAGTCTTGTCGGTCGGCCCTCGTCGTCCTCGCCGGCCGGGGCCGCCACCTTCGGCGGGTACCGCTTGGCAAGGGTGTTGTAGTGGCGCTCGGCCGTCGCTCGGTCGGCGTCGGTCATGCCGCCGGCGCGGTGGTACACGAACACAAAAGTGTTGTCCTCACCGCCGGGGAGACTGTCCTCCAGCACCGCCACCTTGGTGGACTCGGCACCGGCCGGCAGGGTGTCCACGGCTCTGTCGGTAGTGACCGAGCTCAGCTTTCCGCTCAACGGCACCATCACCGCCGCCAGCGCCACCCACAGGCCAATCACCAACCACGGCACCCACCGGCCTGCCAACCGACCGGCCGGCGCTTCCCCAGACGGCGCTGCGTTGACTGCCATCACTAGCCTCCTACAGACGGGTCACATCGCTTATCTGATGCCGACTTCATACCGAGCGAATCTGAGGCGACTGTTAGAACGGCGCTCAGGCCGGTTGGCCGAACCAGGTGCCCAGCGCACGCATCACCGTGGTGGCGTCGTCGAAGAGCCGAACCTCACGGACGCGGAGTGCTCGAAAAGGGTGACGTGTGCAGGGCGGTGATTGGGTAGCGTCCCGGGCGTGATCGAGCTTGTCGAGCGGCATACGGTTCTCGCCGTTGTGGTTGGGTCGCGGGCGTACGGGCTGCATGACCTAGCCTCCGACTACGACCGGCGTGGTGTGTATGTGGCGCCCACACGGGCGTTCTGGCACCTCGACAAGCCGCCCACGCACCTCGACGGTCCGGCGGTGGAGCAGTTCTCCTGGGAGTTCGAACGCTTCTGCGTCCTGGCCCTGCAGGGCAACCCGACAGTGCTGGAGGTGCTCTGGTCTCCGCTGGTCGAGACGATCACCGTCGACGGGGAGTGGTTGCTGGCGGCACGGCAGGCGTTCCTGTCGAGGCGGGTGGCGGAGACCTACGGCAACTACGCCCGGGATCAGCTCAAACGAGTGGCGGCCCGCCGCGAGCGCACCGGCGAGACGAATCACAAGCAGGCCATGCATATGATCCGGCTGCTGGTCGCCGGGGCGCATGTGCTTCGGACCGGGGAGGTGCTGGTCGACGTTCGTCACCTGCGCGACCGGCTGCTCGCGGTGCGGCGCGGCGAGCTGCCCTGGGATGAGGTCGCCGCTTGGACGGCGGATCTACTGGTTGAGCTCGCCGACGCGACCGCAAGCACCGTGTTGCCTGATCAGCCCGACCGGGTTGACGTGGATCGGCTGCTCACGGCCGTACGGGAAAGGAACCTGTAGTGACCACCGAGGTGCCGCCGTGGGCCGCCGAGGCAGCCTGCACCCTGCCTCGTCCGCTGCTGTTCGCCACCGTCAGCGGTGCGCATCTGTACGGATTCGCATCCATCGACTCCGATCTGGATTTGCGGGCCGTGCACTTGCTCCCGGCTGAGGAGGTCGTCGGGTTGCGCACCGGTCCGCAGACGTTGCAGCACATGAGCGTGCGCGACGGTGTCGAGTTGGACGTGGTCAGCCACGATCTGCTGAAGTTCGTCAAGCTGTTCAACGGCCGCAACGGGTACGTCCTAGAGCAGTTGCTGTCACCGCTGGTGGTTGTGACCACCGCGGTGCACGCCGAACTCATTTCCTTGGCCCCGCGGCTGGTCACCCGTCACCATGCGCACCACTACCTCGGATTCGCGGCCACCCAGGAAAAGTTGTACGCCAAAACCGGGCAGCTCAAGCCTGCGCTGTACACGCTGCGGGTCCTGCTCACCGGGATCCACCTGATGCGCACCGGCCGCGTAGAGACGAACCTTGCCGTGCTCGGAACGAGGTTGTCGTACGTACCGGATCTCATTGCCGCCAAACGGGAGGCCGAGCATGGCCCGCTCCCCGCGGGCGTTGCAGGTTGGCTCGCCACCGACGTGTCGCGGCTGCGCGCCGAGTTGGAGGCGGCCCGGGACATCTCGGTGTTGCCCGAGCGCGTAGATCCGGCAGCCGTGGACGCCCTGCACGACCTGGTGGTGCGCACCCGACTGCACGGGCTCCCCAACCAGCGTCCTGAGTCAGCGGGCTGAGGTCCGCCGCAGGCCCGTCATTTCAGACACCGATCCCACGGGCAATGTCCTGAGCAGGCCCTTCAGGCTGGAGACCTCTTCGACAGATCCGAAGGCGTCAGCGCTGGCGCTCCCGCGGGCACGACGATCAGCCCGGTGATGTAGTAACCGATTTGATCGACGCGGGTGGCAACGTCGAGTTCGACGGTCGTCGCCGTGGTGCGTAAGCGGTGGACTTCCCAGTGGCGGTACCGCAAGTCGCGTAGCCAGGTTTCCTTGACCTCTCCCGCGACACGCATCGGTGATGCCGCCGGTTCGGTGATACAGGCAGCCCACCTCGAGCTCTCGCCCGATATACGACCGGGCGGTGGCGTGCCGCGCGCAGGGACCTGAGCGAGAATGGGCCAGATCGACCCGCAACCCTGGAAGGACCCTCCCTTGGCCGGTGGACTCGTAGCCCTGCTGGATGACGTGGCGGTGCTGGCCCGTGCCGCTGCCGCGTCGATCGATGACATCGGGGCGGCCGCCGCGAAGGCCGGCGCCAAGGCCGCGGGCGTCGTCGTCGACGATGCTGCCGTCACGCCGCAGTACGTGCGGAGCCTGGCGGCCGAGCGCGAGTTGCCGATTATCAAGCGAATTGCCGTGGGGTCACTGCGCAACAAGTTCTTCATCATCCTGCCGGCGGTGCTGCTGCTCAGTCAGTTCGTGCCTTGGCTGCTCACTCCGATCCTCATGCTCGGCGGCGCCTACCTCTGTTATGAAGGCGCGGAGAAGGTGTGGGCCAAGATCGCCCATCACGGTGCCTCCGGCGCGGGCGAGGAGAAGGTGCAGGACGAGACGACACTGGTGTCCGGGGCGGTACGAACCGACCTGATCCTCTCGGCGGAGATCATGGTCATCAGCCTTAACGAGGTGATCGATGAGGCGTTCTGGTCCCGCCTGGCGATCCTGGCTGTCGTCGCCGTCGTCATAACCGTCCTGGTGTACGGCGTGGTGGCCCTGATCGTAAAGATGGACGACGCCGGGCTGCGCCTGTCGCAACGTTCCGGCGCCGTCGCGACGTTCGGCCGCGGTCTGGTGAGGGCGATGCCGGTGGTCCTCACCGTGCTGACGGTAGTCGGCACCGCGGCGATGCTGTGGGTGGGCGGGCACATCCTGCTGCTAGGCACGAACGAGCTGAACCTGCACTTCCTGTACGAGGCCGTGCATGACGTGGAGGTCGCCGCCCACGACGCCACGGGTGTTCTCGGCGGGCTCGTCGGCTGGCTCGTCAACACGGTGGCCAGCGCGATCCTCGGGCTGATCGTCGGAGCGCTGGTCGTGCTGGTCATGACTCTCGCGCTCCACCGCCGCAAATCCAAGGCTGCGGCTGCGACTGCGGCGGCCACGACTCGTGCTGACGGCACCATCCCCGCACCGCCGAGCCGTGCAGCTCGGCGTCGCGACGCTCCTGCGGACCGAGCGCCGCGCGGTTGACCACAACATCATCGCAACTCGACCACGGGCAAGGCCCAGGCGACGTCGACGGCCTGCATTCCTTCCTCATGGACAGGTTCAGCGGACGCAGCGAGATCGTCGGGTTCCGCAGCTCCGTCATCTATCAACACGCCCGAGAGCAGGTCATCGAACCGCTTGACCCGTAACGCACGGCCGCAGGGTCGGGACAGTGCGGGTGTCGCCTTAGGGTTCGACCGGGTGGACGGGATACGCCACTTTTTGCGCAGGAACACGCCTTGCGGGCCGGCGGTACGCATCAACCGCCCGACCCGCTTCTGCCTGCTCGGCCCTGTGGCCGGAGGACTGGTGACCGGACCGGCGACGTTGGGTCAACGGGCGGGCCGCCTAGGCGGTGTCTTCAAAGGATTTTTGTTGTCGGATGATGTAGGGCGTGGGTCGTCGCTACGAGTTGTCTGACGTCGAGTGGGATGCGCTATCGCGGTATCTGCCGTCGGTGGTGACCGGTGGTCG